>JAYRVK010001251.1:0-12357 GCA_041918555.1 Sandaracinaceae bacterium | reverse complement strand
TGGGCCTCGGCCACGGCGCGGGCGGTTGCCTCGACGTCGACGAGTGCGCGATGGGCCTCGACGACTGCCACGCGAACGCGTCGTGCACCAACACCCCCGGCGCCTTCACGTGCGCCTGCGACATGGGCTACGCGGGCGACGGGCGCGCCTGCGCGGACGTGAACGAGTGCCTCGACCCCGCCTTCCTCGCGATGTGCGACGTCAACTCCACTTGCGGCAATCTACCGGGCTCGTTCGAGTGCAACTGCAACACCGGGTGGGCGGGCGACGGCCTCGTGGCGTGCACCGACGTCGACGAGTGCGCCGCGGGGACCGACGACTGCGACACGAACGCGATCTGCACGAACTCGCCGGGGAGCTGGTCCTGCGCTTGCGCGATGGGCTGGGACGGCGACGGGCGGACGTGCACCGACATCGACGAGTGCCTCGACCCGGCGATCTCGAGCCGCTGCTCGACGGTCGCGACCTGCGTCAACGAGCCGGGGAGCTGGCGCTGCCAGTGCGGGATGGGCTACCGCGGGGACGGCTTCACCTGCGAGGACATCGACGAGTGCCTCGAGGGCACGCACACCTGCGCCCCGGAGGCGACCTGTACGAACGAGCTCGGGAGCTACCGCTGCGCGTGCGACGCGGGCTGGCGCGGCTCCGGGTTCGTGTGCTCGGACATCGACGAGTGCGCGGACGGCACCGACGCGTGCACCACCGACGAGCTCTGCGTGAACCAGCTCGGCATGCCGCACACCTGCGAGTGCGCCCCGGGCTTCACGCGCGACGCGGGCGGGGTGTGCCGCGTGATCTGCGGCGACGGGCTCGTGGCGCGCGGCGAGGCCTGCGACGACGGGAACACGACGGGCGGCGATGGCTGCGGCGAATTCTGCGCGGTGGAGCCCGGCTGGGTGTGCTTCGAGCCGACCGGCGCCGCGAGCACCTGCAACATGACTTGCGGGGACGGCTTCGTGGATCCCGGCGAGGCGTGCGACGACGGCGCGGCCAACTCGGACACCGCGGCCGATGCATGCCGGACCACGTGCGAGCTGCCCTCGTGCGGCGACGGGGCGCTCGACACGGGCGAGGCCTGCGACGACGGCGACGGCAACGACGACGCGGCGCCGAACGCGTGCCGGACGAGCTGCGACGCGGCCTACTGCGGGGACGGCGTGGTCGACGACGGCGAGCTCTGCGATCCCGGCGGCGGCGTCCCGACGGCCTCGGTCGCGGGCGCGTGCACGACGAGCTGCGCGGGCGACGCGGGCATCGACGAGGCCGACCCGCCGGTCCTCACCGGCGGTGCGTGCACGTGCCGCGCGGCCTCGCCGGGCGCGCCCGCGCCGTGGGCGCTCGTGGTCCTCGTCCTCGGGCTGTTCAGAGCCAGGGCAGGTCGAGGGTCGTCCCGAACCACCAGTTGAGCTTGCGCGGCGGGCTCAGCCGCCACTCGCTCAGCCCCGCCTCGGGCCCGCCGGGGCGGTGCCAGTCGCCGAGGTTCGCCTCGCAGGACGTGAGCAGCCCGTCGCGCGTCGCCGCGAGCGCGTCGGGGTCGCCCCCGAGCGCGCCCCGCGCCCACGCCGCTCTCGCGACCAGCCCCGCCACGTCGCACGCGTGCTCGAGGTCCGGCGAGTCTTGCTGCGCGCTCGACGCGAGGTAGTACGGGACGAGGCCCCCCCCCTCCTCCGCGGTCCCGTACGTGGCGACGAAGTCGCCGAGCCCCGCGAGGAATTCGAGCGCCGCGCGATCCTCGGAGTGCACGTAGTAGCGGAACACCGCCTCCGCGAGGAGCGCGGCCATCCACGGCGAGCAGATCGGCGTCGCCTCGCCGTCGCCCTCGTGGGAGTCGCGGGTATGGAGCACGCAGCCTTGCGCGGGCTCGCCGCCGAACGGCTCGCGCGCGAGGCGGAACGTCGCGGCCGCGATCGCCCGCGCGCGCGCCGCGTGGGCCGCGTCCCCGGTCGCCTCGAAGGCGCTCACCGCCGCGAGGAGCGCGTAGGTCTGGTGCCGCTCGGTCCAGAAGCCCGTGTCCGACGTGTACTCCTCGTCCCAGCTCTCGCCGGCGCTCGCGACCGCCTCGATGCGCGGGAGGTGCCGCCGGTCGCCGGTGAGCATCAGGTCGATCAGCATCGGCCCGCCGTAGGCGTACTTGAGATCGCCGTCGGTGAGATCGAAGTAGCCCGCCGAGGTCACATGGGCCGCGTAGAACTGCGCGGCGCGGTGCGCGTGCCGGAGCCACGCGAGCTCGCCGGTCCGCACGTACACGCCGAAGAGCGTGAGCGTCCGATCGAAGAGCCACGGCTCGTACTCGCCGACGTAGTCGATGCGGTTGTCCGCGGTCACGCGCGGGTCCACGTCGTTGACGCCGGTGCGCGCGAACTCGGGGTACGCGTCGTCGAACCAGCCCCACGCGGCGTCGGTCCCGATCGGCTCCGTGCGCGTGCGCAGGATGCAGGCGCCCAGCCAGTCGGGCGGGAACGTCACGTACACGCGCGGCTCGCGGAGGCCCTCGCTCGCCGGGTACTCGTCGGGGAAGAAGCTCGAGGCCCCGATCGGAGGCCAGTCCGCCCACGCGTCCCCGCCGTCGGGTCCCGACGCGCTCGGCGCCGCGCCCCAGTGGATCTGGAGCGCGCGCGGCTCGCGGGTCGCAAACGTCAACGACACTTGCACGAGCGCAGCGCGTACGCTCTCGACGAACGAGGCGTCTCCCGCGAGCGAGCGCCATCGCGTCAGCTCTACGACGTGCGCAGGCAGCTCGGCGCCCGCGTCGTCGGTCACCCGGATCTGACCCACTTCCGCGACCGTCCCGCGCGGGAACGGCACGCCGAACGAGACCATCACCGGCGAGCCGGTCGGCGCGGTGTCGAGCGGGTGCGCGGTCCCGACGACGAACCCGGTGTCCGGCAGGTCCACGAAGAGATCCCCCGTCGATGGCACGACCGGCTCCACGCACGCGAGCCCGGACGGGACGAAGCCGTCGTCGCACTCGCAGCGGATCGAGCTGCCGGTCTCTACGCACGTCCCGTGGCCCGAGCACGTGACCCCGTCGCACGTGGGTGGCGGCCCCGCGTCGCGCGTCCCCGCGTCGAAGTCGGGCCCGCCGTCGAGGTCGGGGCCGGCGTCGCGCTCGACCATCCCTCCTCCGTCGGAGCCGCCCCCATCGGGATCGGCGGTCCCGTCGCACCCGGCGACGCAGAGTAGGAGGAAGCAGGCGAAGGCGCAGACGGTGTTCGTCATGGTGGCGATCCTCTCCCGTCCGCACGCCTCGCGCCAAGGGGAGATCCCGACGCCCGCGCGTGCGGAGAGACCGACGTCCCAGGTGGCGCCACGGTGGCGCCGCGTCATCGCCGCGACACCGCGCCGGCCCGGCGATGCGCTAGCACTCCGCGATGCGAAGCTGCTCCATCCTGTTCTGCGTCGCGGCCGCGCTCGGCTGCGACGCGGCGCCACGACCGCACCGCGAGGCTCCCCCCACGGTGATCGCTCCACTCCTCCCGAGCGACACCCAGGGCCTCTCCGTCTGGTTTCGCGGCGCGCTCCCCGAGGCCCGCGAGGACGTCTCGCGGTTCCGCGGGATCTGCGCCTACGCGTTCCTCCCGGATGCCGCCGGCGGTGACGTCGCGGTGGAGCTGGACCGCGATGCAGAGCCCCGGATCAACAACTGCGGGACCCTACCGAACGTGCGCGAGTGGGCCTTCGGGTCCTCGCGCGAAGGCGCGGTGGAGGACCTGGCGTTCTGCATCTGCGGCAGCCTCTCGCCCTGCTTCGCGGAGTCGCCCTGCCTCGACGAGGAAGGATACTTGCGCCCCGGCCGCTACGGCCTCCACGTGACGGTCGACGGGGGGACCGGCACGGGCACCGCGCCGATCGTGCTTCGCTGACGTCGCGATCAGCCGGGCAGCCGGATCTCGCCGCTCTCGCCGGGATCGAAGTCCGGCTCGTCGATCCGCACGAGCACGACGCTCACGTTGTCGCGGCCGCCGCGGGCGTTGGCCTCGAGGATCAGGTGATCCACGGCCTTCTGCAGCGTCTCGGCGCCGACGATCATCGGGAGGATCTCCGCCTCGGGGACCATCTTGAACAGGCCGTCCGAGCAGAGGAGGTAGTAGTCGCCGGCGTGCGGCTCGTCGATCGTGAGATCGACGTCGACGTCGTCGAACACGCCGACCGCGCGGCTCAGCTTGCCCGCCGCGGGCCCCTTGATCCCCACCGCGCCGAGCGTGTGGTCGGTCGTGAGCTGCTTCATCTCCTTCTCGCGGATCCGATAGCAGCGGCTGTCGCCCACGTGCGCGACGTACACGCGCCGGCGCCCCGGCGAGAAGCGGGCGGCCACGATCGTCGTGCCCATCCCCTGCTTCTTGTCGTCCTTGGCGGCCTCGGCCCGGACGCGCGTGTTCGCGATGCGGATCGCGGACGCGAGCTCGGCGCCGCGGCGCGGCCAGCCGTCGTCGAGGGCGCCGAACTGGCCGAGCGCGAAGCACTCGGCGAGCGAGTCGACGGTGATCGCGGAGGCCACCTCGCCCGCGGCGTAGCCCCCCATCCCGTCCGCGATCGCGTAGACGTCGTGCTCGGCGAGCACGAGGAACGCGTCCTCGTTGTGATCGCGGCGCTGCCCCGGGTGCGTCCCGCCCGAGGCCATGACGACGATCTTCGGGACGGGCCCGGTCGGCTCCTCGTCCTCCTCGAGCCAGAGCTCGGTGCTCTCGAGCCCGCCCGGGAGCTCCTCGCTCGGCCCGGTCTTCCCGCTGATCCCGGAGGGCGGCGGATCACTCGCGAGGCGCGTCCCGCCGGCCGGCTCCTCGTAGTCCTCGTCGCCCTTCACGGGCTTCTTCTTCGGCACGTGCGCGGGCTCGGGGCCCTCGTCCCCCTTGAGCGCGAGGAAGGCGATGCCCGCGAGCATGACGGCGCCCGCGATCGCAGCGATGATCCACAACATCATCCGCGAACCTCGTCACCCGCGTCGAAGGGAAGAGTCACCCGTAGAGTCATGCGTCGCTCGCCCGATTCTGCCAGGGTTCGGGCAATAACACGACGGCTGGATTTCGGACAACGGGCACGCGCACCCGGGCGCTCACTCGGGCGGTGCCTCCTCGGGCGCGGTCGCGGGCTCCGAGGGCGCCTCGGGCGGGCGCTCGGCGAGCGCCGCGACCAGGCCCGCCACCCGCTCGCGCAGCGGCTCGAGCTCGGCCTGCGCCGCGTCGCGCGAGGCGCGGGCCTCGACCAGCGCCGCCTCGGCCGTGTCGGCGCGCTCGCTCGCCTGCTGGACGTCCCGCGCGAGGAGCGCGGCCAGCGAGCGCTGCGCGTCCCTCGCCCGCTCCGCCACGTCGGCGCGCTCGCGGGTGGCGCCGAGGTCCTGGCCGAGGAGCTGCGCCTCGCGCCGCGCGTCGTCGCGCGCGGCCTGCGTCGCGGCCAGCTCCGCCTCGCGCTCGCGCAGCGCGTCGCGCGTCGCCCGCAGCGCGTCGCGCGCGTCGCGGCCCGAGGCGATCGCGGAGGCGAGCTCCCGGCGCACGATCCGGAGCTGCCCCTCGGTGGTCGCGAGCTCGTCCGCGAGCTCGCCGCGGCTCAGCCGGCTCTGCTCGTAGCGGGCGAGGAGCGCGGAGTGCCCCTCCTGGAGCGCCTGCTGGCGGGCGTCCGCGACGATGAGATCGGCGCGGGCCTCGGCGGCGGCCTCGCGCGCGGAGCGCGCCGCGTCGCGCCCCTCGTCGACCTCGCGCTGCATGAGGTACACGACCCCGGCGAAGGCGGCTCCGAGCGTGAGGAGCAGGGGCGCGAGCCAGCGGAACAGGCGCCAGCGCCGCTCGCGCCGCTCCTCGGGGAGCGTGAGCACCGCGAGCTCGGCCGCGAGCTCGGCCGCGCTCGGGCGCTCGCTCGCGTCGTGGCTCATCCAGCGCTCGAGGTGCGGCACGAGGTAGCGGAGGTCGCGCCCCTCCGGCATGTCCGGGAGCTCGACGGCGCGCTGCTCGACGAAGGCGCGCACGGCCCCCGCGGCGACGTCCGCCTGGGTGTCGGGCTCGAGCGCGTTCCGCAGCGAGAGCGCGAGCGCGAACACGTCGGCGGCCGGGCCCACCTCCGGACCGAGGTGCCCCTTGGCGGTGAAGCGCGCGGCCACCTCCGGCGCGAAGTAGAGCGGCGTCCCGCCGAGCATCGTCTCGGCCTCCTCGGCCGCGACGCCGAGATCGATGAGGACCGGGAGGATCCCCTCTTCGCCGGGCAGCCGGGTCAGGAGGACGTTCTCGGGCTTGATGTCCTGGTGCCGGATCCCCGCGGCGTGGAGCGCGGCGAGCGCACGCGCGAGCGGGACGAAGATCGCGCGCGCCTCCGCGCGCCCGAGCGGCGCGCGGCGCAGCCGCTGCTCGAGCGTCTCGCCCTCGTACCACGGCATCACGAACCAGAGCCGCTCGTCGAACCAGCCGTGGTCCTTGAACTGGACGAGCGAGGGATGGAACACCGCCGCGTTCAGCTTGAGCTCGCGCAAGGCGCCTTGACGGGCCGAGGAGCTCAGCGAGGGCTGGCGCAAGAGCTTGAGGGCGACCGCGTGGCCCGGGACCTCCACGTCGTCGGCCCGGTACACGTCGCCGAACGCGCCGACCCCGACGCGCTCGACGAGCTGGTAGCGGCCCCCGATCAGCGTGCCCCGCTCGAGGCCCGCGTCCTCGGCGACGGTGCTCCCCTCCCCGCTCCACGAACGCGCGAGGGCGAACGCCTCGACGTACGGCGTGGCCCGCGAGGCCAGCGGATCGGGCGCGTCCTCGCCGAGGATCTGGCGCGCGTGCGCCTCGGCGGTGTCGAGGCGGAGCTCCGCGTCCTCGAGGCCGAGCTCGAGGACGAACGCGAGCTCCGCGAGCTCGAGCTCGCGCGCGTGGCGCAGCTCGAGGACCTCCGCGTCGCGGGGCGAGAGCTCGGTGCGCAGCCGCGCGAACCCGCGCCGCCCCGCGGTGCGCCAGCGCAGGGTGCCGCCGCCCGCGCCGCCCGGCATCGCGCGCTCCGTCTCGGCGACCGAGCGCGCGAGCCGATAGAGCTGGGCCTTGGGGCCCGGCTCCTCGAGGAGCTCCTCGTGCGGCAGGCTCTCCACCATCCGGAGCATCGAGCGCCACGCCGCGCGGCCGCGGGCCGCGTCGCCGAGCCGGATCGCGAGGTACTGCTGGATCCCCTCGCTCCACGGCCCGAGCACGCGCTGGCGCAGCATGCCGGGCGACGTCTGGAACACGCCGGAGGCGTGCGCGGGCTTCGCGGGGACGGTTCCGAGCGATTGGTTCGGGGCGGTCGAGGGCATGGGTGTACGATCGCAGCCTACATTCCACCACACACGGGACCCAAGAAAGCCACGGGAGTACGATGGCGGAGATGCTCCGAGCCAACGTGCTGCTGGTCGCCGCCTGTTCCGTGATGCTCGGGGGGTGCGACTGCGCCGGGCCGGTCCCCGCGGAGTGCGCGACCGACGACGACTGCGAGGTCGGCGAGCGCTGCGTCGACGGCGAGTGCCTCGCGCGCCCGGACGCGGGCGGGCGCGACGGCGGCGCGGGCGAGGACGGCGGGGGGATGATGGGCACGGACGCGGGCTGCGAGCGCCCGTGCGCGGCGGCGTGCTGCGCCGCGACCGAGATGTGCACGGCGGACACGTGCGTCCCGATCGGCGAGCCGTGCACCTCCGACGACGAGTGCCTCGGCGACTCCTGGTGCGACGAGACCGCGGGGGCGTGCGTGCCGTTCGGCGTCCCGCCCGGGATGGACACCGACCCGATGTGCACGCGCCTCATCGTGGCGGGCACCTTCGCGCCGACGGTGCAGTGCGAGTTCTTCGAGGCGCCCGCGGGCGACGCCTTCCCGGCGCACCTGCACGTGCTCTCTACGCTCGCGGTCGCGGACTTCCGGATCGGCCGCGGCCCCGCGGATCCCGCGCGGCCGTCGATCGTCGGCGTCTTCGACGACGGCGAGGACGGCTCGAGCGAGCTGCCCTCCGGCGTGATCCGGATCCTCGACGGCGCGACCTGCGCGCAGAGCGCCGAGCTCGGCTCGCTCCAGCTGGTGAGCCACTCGAGCCCGCCGGCGATCGGCGATCTGAACGGCGACGGACGGCCCGAGGTCGTCGCGAACAAGGCGGGGGGGGGGCTCGTCGCCTTCACCTACGACGCCGTCGCCGGCGCGTGGGCCGTGCTCTGGCGCTCGACCACCGACGGCGTGACGCCCTACGACCCGACGGGGAGCGGGTGGGCCGGTCCCTCGCTCTACGACCTGAACGACGACGGCGTGCCCGAGGTGCTGCGCGGCGGGATCACCCTCGACGCGAACGGCGTGCTGATCGACGCGGCGCTCGGCCTCCTGCCCTACTCGGCCGGCGTGTTCGCGGTGGTCGCCGACGTCGACGCGGACGCGATCCCCGAGCTCGTCGCGGGCCACGGCGTGTGGCAGTGGGACGAGCCGACGCGGCGCTGGACCCCCGAGGCGTACTCGACCGGCGGCACGGCGGCGGGGCACGTCGCGCTCGCGGACTTCGGCGACTTCCCCGGCGCCGCCGCGTGGCCCGCGGCGACCCCCGAGGTCGCGGTGGTGACGAGCGGCGGCGTCCGCGTGCAGACCCTGGACGGCACCGTGGTGTTCGGCCCCGTCGCGATCCCCGGCGGAGGCAGCGGCGGCCCGCCGACGGTGGCCGACTTCGACGGCGACGGCCGGCGCGAGGTCGCGAGCGCGGGCGCGACGCGCTACGCGGTCTTCGATCTCGACTGCCTGGGCACCCCGATCGGCGAGTGCCCGTCGGGCTCGGCGACGGGCGTGCTGTGGTCGCAGCCCTCGCAGGACAGCTCGAGCAACGTCACGGGCTCGAGCGTGTTCGACTTCGAGGGCGACGGCCCCGCGGAGGTCGTGTACGGCGACGAGTGCTTCGTGCGGGTCTACTCGGGCCGCACCGGCGACGTGCTCTTCAGCCAGTCGCGCTCGAGCTGCACCTGGTACGAGAACCCGATCATCGCGGACCTCGACGGGGACTTCAACGCCGAGATCGTGATCGGCGACAACTTCAATTGCGGATCTGCGGACTCCGGCCGCGACTGCACGGGGTTCGGTCTCGGCCCGCGCAACACCGACCCGATCTTCGCCGGCCTGCGCTGCGCGGAGAACGCGGACTGCCTCTCGGCGAGCTGCGTGGAGGGCTTCTGCCGCTGCACCGACGACACCCAGTGCTGCGCGGGCGCAGGCTGCGCGCGCGCGGCGTTCGTGTGCGAGGCGCCGCCCGCGGGCACGCCGGGCGCCGGCAACACGTGCCGCGCGTCGCGCCCGCGCGGGACCCTCGGCGTGCGCGTGTACCGCGACGCCGCCGATCGCTGGGTCGGCTCGCGCCCGATCTGGAACCAGCACGCCTACCACGTGACCAACGTGAACGACGACGGGACCATCCCGCGCACGTCCGTCGCCGCGGCCAACTGGCTCGACCCGACGCTCAACAACTTCCGCCAGAACGTGCAAGGCGACTTGATCCCGAACGCCGCGCCCGATCTGACCTCGCGCGGGATGGCGCCGATCGACTGCGTGCCGGACGGGAGCGAGGCGACGCTCCGCGCGACGATCTGCAACCGCGGCACGGAGCCGGTCGGCGACGGCATCTCGGTCGGCTTCTACGACGGCGATCCGTCGATGGGCGGCACGCGGATCTGCGGCGCGCTCACCACGGGGGTCCTCGCGCCCGGCGCCTGCGAGGCGGTCGAGTGCACGTGGACCGCGCCGCCGACGACGGAGCCAGGCATCGAGCTGTGGGTGGTCCCCGACGACGACGGCGCCACCGGCGAGTGCCACGAGGGCAACAACGCGGCGATCTTCGAAGACGTCCGCTGCTCGATCATCGAGTAGACCACCGCGATGGGCTACGGAACCACGGTCGACCAGGTCATCGGGGGCCTCTCGCGCCTCCTCCACGTGCGCGCGGCGAAGCACAACACCGTCGCCGACCTCGAGCGCTACCTCGATCTCGCGCCCGACGAGGCGTTCCCCGCGCCGCCGCCCATCCCGCACGTGGCGATGAAGCGCACCGTGCTCGACCGCGCGATCCGCTCGAGCACGCTGACGTGGCGCTCCACGCACGAGGTGCTCTGCCCGCGCTACCGCGCGCGGCACGAGGCCGAGTACCGGCGCAACGCGACCGCCTCGATGCGGTGGGTGCGGCCCGAGGGGAAGCGCCGCCCGCACTGCCTCGTCTACGTGCACGGCTGGCTCGAGCCGGGCTCGTGGGCCGAGGAGACGACGCTGTTCCGCAAGTGGAGCCGCGAGCTCCCGCGCTGCGATCTCGCGCACGTCGCGCTGCCCTTCCACGGCGTGCGCAAGCCCGCGCGGGCGCTCTACTCGGGCGAGCTCTTCTGGACCGCCGACCTCGTCCGCACCGTCGAGGGCATCCGCCAGTCGGTCCACGACGCGCGGAGCGCGATCGCCTGGCTGCGGGCGCAGGGCTACGAGGAGATCGGCGTCACCGGCCTGAGCCTCGGGGGCGCGATCACGATGCTCCTCGCGTGCCTCGGGGGGACCGCGCCCGACTACGTGATCCCGATGATCGCGCACCTCCAGCTCGTCGAGGCGGTGGAGCAGGCCCCGATCCTCTGGCGCATGAAGCACGACCTCGAGGGCTGGGGCGTCGGCGCGGCGGAGCGACGGCGCATCTTCGACCGGCTCGGCTGGGCCACGTATCCGCCGGTCCTCGGCGCGGAGCACCAGCTCTGGATCCAGGCGCGCGAGGACGTGTACATCGACGCGCAGCTGGCCGAGCGGCAGTGGCGCTCATGGGGCCAGCCGCCGATCCTCTGGATCGACGGGGGCCACATGACCTTCCCGCTCCACGTCGACGCGATGACCGCGCGGATGGCGCGCTTCATCGCGCCGCGGTGAGGCTCACGGATCGCGCGCGTCCCGCCACCGGGTGACCTTGCGCGGCCACGGACCGCCCGCGTGGCTCTTCGCGAAGCTCCTCAGCAGGCGGTCGACGAAGACCGCGATCCACGCGGGCGGCGCGGGATCCCACCCGGCGGTGGTGACGCCGGTGTCCGACAACTTCGCTTGCGTCGAATAGCGCGTCGTGCCCGGCGCGTACACGGTGACGGAGTAGGTCGCGGCCACGCCGTCGGCGCTCTCTCGCTCGAGCACCACGCGCGCGCCGTGGTCCGGGTGGAGCGAGGCCACGCCGCTACTCGAACGGGTTCACGATGACGGGCTCCGCCGCGGGGACCCCGCCGTCGAGGAGGAGGCCCGCGTCGGGGTGGACGAACGGCGTCATCTCGCCGGTGCGGCTGATCGTGAACGCCTCGCCGAGCGGGTTGACGTACGCGCCCACGGTGGTGTCGAAGCGCGGGAGCGGCACCTCGATCGGCGTCCCCCGGAGCCCGCGGATGCGACCCTCGAGGACGTTCACGGGGACCGGCCGCTCGAGCTGGAAGACGTAGCCGCCGCGCTCGATGTCGAGCTGATAGGTGAAGCCCTCGTGCTCGATGGTCCGGTGGAACGCGGTGAGCTGGTGGCCGACGCGCGTGTGCGTGCGGTGCGCGAGCACCCAGCTCATCAGCCGCACCGCGATGTGGTTGTGGAGGCGGTGACACCCGTGCGAGTGGCGCCGCATGATGCTCATGTAGTCGACCGAGCCGTGCGTACGGATCCCCTCGTCGCCGCGCGTCTCGACGTTGCCGTCCTCGTCCTCCGAGTACATGCGGTGGTAGGCCGCGACCAGGCCGTAGGCGCTCGCGTAGCTCGGCCCGGTCTCGTGGAGGTTCACCCGGAACGCGTCCGCTCCGCCGCGGCGCGGGACGCGGGTCACGAGATCGCGCGACGGCGTCGAGGGCGGCGGCATCCACACCGGCGCGCTCACGATGTTCTCCCAGACGCGCGGGCCGACGGGCGAGTTCTTGTACCGCCAGTAGAGGTGACCCTCGATCTCCTCGCTGCGCCAGCCCCCGATCGTGGTCCCGAAGCGCGCGACGCGGATGTCCTCGCCCTCGTGCCGCACGAACACCGACAGGCGCGGGCGGCGCTGCACGCCCTGGCCGCGCTCGACGCCGAGCTCGTCGTACGGGAACTCGTACCAGACGTCCCCGCGATCGATCTCGACGCGGATCTCCATGTCGCTCGAGTAGTAGGGCGGCAGCTCCGGCGCGCCGATCGCGACGACGCGCTCCTCGCCGATCGCGAGCTCGCCGAGCCCCTCGAGGAAGTCGAGCGTCGACTCCGGCGTCGCGAGCCCGAGGGCCGCGACGATCGCGTCGCGCGTCTCGGCCTCGAGGTTCGGGATCGGCGTCTCGGTGCCGTCGGCCGCGCGGTAGGTCGAGCCCTCGGCGCTCCCGTCCTCGAGCACGCCGGAGGAGTGGACCGCGCGCTCGGTGAGCACCCGGACGACCGCGCGCCGCTCGA
>JAYRVK010001250.1:0-3549 GCA_041918555.1 Sandaracinaceae bacterium | reverse complement strand
TCGTCCCCGGCGCGGGCACGCGCGAGACGTCCGGCAGCTACGTCGTCGTGGTCAGCCCGAGCGGCCACTTCTTCTACTACTTCCACCTCGAGTCGGTCGCGCCCGGGATCGAGCCCGCCTCCGTCGTCGCGCCCGGTCAGCTCCTCGGCGGGATGGGCAACAGTGGCCTCGCGCGGCGCGCGGGGCGCGGCACCGCGCCCGTGCACCTCCACTTCCAGACCCAGAGCGCGCTCCACCGCTTCCGCCGGTCGAAGGAGTGGTACGACGAGCTCGTGTTCCCGGTCCCCAACCGCACCGCGGTGAACCCCTTCGGCGAGCTCGCCCGGCTCGCGACCGAGCTCGACGGCGCGGTGCCCACCCGCGACCGCGTCCAGGGCGTCGAGCGCGCGGGATTCGTGATCCGCAAGACACCTTGACCGGGCTCGGCGACCCGCTCCGCGCGTCGGCGCCGCGACGTCAAGTGTGGGCAGGCTGCCAGATCGCTCTGCCGATCACCGGGAGCTCGAGGCGCGACGGCCGGTCCAGCGCGCGGTGGACCTCGATCGTCGCGGCCGGCGACTCGCCAAACGAGTCGACGTCGGCGCCCGCGAGCGCGAGACGGAGGCGGTGGCCGGCGGCGAACCGGTACGACACCGGCAGGAGGTCGAACGCGAGCTCGACCGGCTCGCCGAGCGCGAGCGGCACGGCATCCGCGCGGCGGAAGGTGCGGTGCGGCACCGGCGTGATCGCGTCGCCGGGGGCGCGCCGACGGTGGAGCGCCCGGAGCATGCCCTCGGTCACGTGCGACACCTGGCCGTCGGGCGCGAGGTCCTCGAGGTAGGCGAAGATCCGCCCGTCGGTCGCGTCGAGCCACGCGACGTGCAGCACGACGATCGGGTGCCCCGTCACCTGCATCGCGCGGGCGAGCCGCGGCGAGTCGTAGCAGAGCAGCGTCTCGTCGCGGCGCGCGCGATCCGGATAGTCCGCCGGGACCGGCGCGATCAGCGTCCGCCATCGCGAGCGCGGCCCCGTGCCGGCGCTCGGATCGATTCGATGGTGATCGCGCTCCGCGCTGGACGGCGGCGCCTCGGTCAGCCGGCGCGAGGCGCCGAGGTGGAGCACACGCGACACCGCCTCCCGAGGCGGCCAGACGTCGGCGGACTTCCAGCCCTCGCCCATCGTGAAGTAGTGCACCGCCTTCCGATCGGCGGCGCGAGGCTCGCGCTCGTGCAGGTGCTCGACGAAGAAGTCGACGAGCTCGGCGCCGTGATCGAACCCCGACGCGCGCGTCTCCGCGAACGGCGTGACGCACGAGCGCCCGCTGTGGATCCACGGGCCCAGGGTGAGGCGGCTGCCGCGGCCGCCGATCGCGCGATGCCTCTTGATCGCCGCGTGCATGTAGCCGCCGTCGCGCCACCCCGAGTAGCTGTAGACGGCGGCGCCCGACGCCGACGTCTCCGCGACGAACGCGTGCGGGCTGAAGGCGTCGATCGTCGCGTCGGGGTGCGTGGCCACGATGTCGCGATCGTCGCGGTGCGTGATCGCGAGCGCGCTCTCGTGCACGAGGTAGTTCGCGGCGTGCGCGGCGAGCGCCGCCGGCAGCTCGCGCTCGTCGACGGGCCGGATCCCCTGCTGGACGCCCCCGAGGAGACCGGCGAGCCCCGGAAGGAGGAGCCCGGGAGGAACTCGGCTCGCGAGGCCGCCGTGGGCCGTCGCGAGCTGGCCCGTGAGCAGCGCGAACGCCTCGTGCGGCGCGTTCCGATCGAGCATCGCGTTGAAGCGGCCCCACTGCTCGGTGAACCAGAGGAGGTGGACCCCGCCGGGGAACGCGACGTCGGCGTAGGCGTCGAAGAGCGAGAAGAGCGGCGCCACGGCGCGGACCGCGGGGTGCCGGTTCACGAGCAGCATCTCGGCCGACGTGCCGTCGTAGGAGATGCCGAGCGATCCGACGCGGCCGCTCGACCACGGCTGGCGCACGATCCAGTCGACGACCTCGGCGCCGTCGCGCACCTCGTCGGGGTTCCACGGGTAGCACTGGGTGCCGCCGGACGCGCCCGACCCGCGGACGTCGACGTCGACCCACGCGAAGCCGGCGCGGAGGAAGGCGCGCCGGAGCGCCTGGTAGTGATCGAGCACCCCCATGACCAGAGGGGCGAACGGCCGGCGGGGCAGGAGCGATCGACCGTACCGCGTCTGCCGGACGATCGTCGCGACGCGACCGCCGCGCGGGACGTACACGTCGACGGCGATCGGTGTGCCGTCGCGCATGCGCACGTAGAGTGACCGCCGCAGCGCGTCGACCCGACCGAGAGAGAGCCGCGGTGCGCGCGCGTCCGCCCAGTGTGCGTCGCGTGCCGGTGTCGTCCCGAGAGCCATGAATTGTGTTATACAAGTGAGTAATACGATGTCAACCTCCCTCGCCGCCGAGATCGAGCGCCGGATCGCGCTCGAGATCCTCCGGGGTGATCGAGCGCCCGGGACCCACCTCCCGCCGGTGCGGGAGCTCGCCGTGCAGTACGGCGTGACTCCGCCGACCGCGCAGCGCGCCATCGACCGGCTGGCCGCCTCGCAGCTCGTGGAGCCCCGCCGCGGGAGCGGGGTGACGGTCTGCGATCCCCGGCGCTCGAACGACCTGTCGCTCCTGCCGCTCTTCTTCGAAGCGCTCGTGGCCACGCCGGATGAGGGCGCGCGGATCCTCGCGTCGCTCCTCGAGCTCCGCCGCGTCGTGCTCGTGCACCTCGTGGGCACCGAGCTCGTCCGCATCCGAGCGGCGGCGCGCCGGCTGGCACCGCTGCTCTCGGCCGCGCAGCTGGCCGAGACGGTGGAAGAGATCGCCGCGGCGGATCTCGCGATCGCCCGCGCGCTCGTCGACGCCGTCGACCACTTCGCGGTGGGCGCCGTCCTCCAGGCGTGCGAGCGCGTCTTTCGCGAGGTCCCCGCGGTGATGGAGGCGGTCTACGGCGATCGTGCGAAGTTCCGCGGCGACGTCACCCGGATCACTGCCGCGATGGCCGGCGCCTCGCCGGCGCGCGCGGCCGCGGCGGTCGACCGCGTGCTCCGCCAGTCGGATCGTCGCTCGGTGGAGCGCTTCCGTCGCGCCGGCGCGCGCGCGGGGCGCCGCTCGGCGGGACGCTGAGGGCCGAGGCCGGAGGCGGGCCGATCCCGAGGCGCCGCCTACGGCGACTCACGTGACGGGCCCGCGCGCGAAGGCCCGATTGGGCTGGAGCGGGTCGACCCGTCCATCCGCAGCGTCTTCGTAGGCCTCATCGAGGCCTCGCCGCGGGTTCGCCCATGCGCCATCCTCGTGGCGCGGTGCTCGGTCGGCGCCGGCGGTGCGTTCGATCTCGACGGTCATCCCAAGCACGAGGGTCAGCGTAGTTGGGCCGCATCACGGTGAGACTGCCATCGCATCACGGTGCCACCGCCATCGCATCGCGCGGTCGCGTCGATCGCCCCCGCGACCGCGCCCGGCGCGATCCCGGGGCGCTCACCGCTGCGTCTCGAGACCGCAGGGCTCGGGACGGCGCGCCGAGGCCCCCAGGGGCGCGGCGCGCGCGGTGCGAGACGCGC
>JAYRVK010001249.1:0-10448 GCA_041918555.1 Sandaracinaceae bacterium | reverse complement strand
GCTCTCTCCCCCCCCCCCCCGGCCCCCGCGCCCCGGGGGGGGCGTTTTTGTTTCTCCTTCACTCCCCGCGGGGGTTGTTGCCCCTCACACCCCCCCCCCCCCCCCGGGTCACAGCGCCCCGCGGGCCGGCCGCCCTTGCGTGGGTCGCTCGCGGCTTGGAGCTGCGCGACGCGTCCGTCGGCGCCGTAGACGATGCGGATCGCCTGCACGACCGCGGAGTGCTCGAGCGACGCGACCGAGTGCCCGCGCGCGGTGAGCCCCGCGACGACGGCCTCGTCCATCCCCTCCTCGTAATGCAGCGTGTTCGGCACGCCCTGGTGGTGGATCCGCGGGCGCGCCATCGCCTCGCCCGCCGAGTCGCCGAACAACAACGCGAACAACAAGACTTGCTCCGTCGCGGTGATGATCCGCGAGCCGCCCGCCGCGCCCGCGCACATCACGGGCCGGTCCCCCTCGAACACGATCGTCGGCGCCATGCTCGAGAGCGGACGCCGCCCCGGCCCCGGGAGGTTCGGCGCCCCGCCGACGAGCCCGAACGCGTTGGGCTGCCCGACCTCGCGCGCGAAGTCGTCCATCTGGTCGTTGAGCACGATGCCCGCGGCCGTGAACTGCGCCCCGAAAGGTAAGTTGACGGTCGTGGTCACCGCCGCGACGTTCCCCTCCGCGTCGACGACGCAGAGGTGCGAGGTCCCCGCGTCGCCGCCCGGCGCCGCGGGCCGGTCGACGTAGCCCTCGATCGGCAGCTCGTAGCGCGCGCTCGGGAGCGCGAGGTGCGGGTGGAACGCGCGCGCCCGCGCGTCGGCGCGCGCGGCCTCGAGGAGCGCCGCGGTCGGCACCTCCACGTGATCGGGGTCGCCGAGGTAGTGCTCGCGATCGCCGTACGGCCCCTTCCAGCTCTCCGCGAGCGCGTGCCAGAAGTACGCCGAGTCCGCGCCGCGCCGATCCGCGGGGAGCCAGCGCTCGAGGAGCGCGAGCGACGCGAGCAGCGACACCCCGCCGGCCGAGGGCGGCGGCGCCGTCGCGAAGCGGTGCCCGAAGTGCGTCGCCACGAGCGGCTCGCGGGTCATCACGCGGTACGCCGCGAGGTCCTCCGCGGTGATGATCCCCCCGTGGGCGCGCACCTCGCGCACGATCTCGGCGGCGATCGCGCCGCGGTAGAACGGCGCCGCGCCCTGCGCCGCGAACTGCGCGAGCGTCCGCGCGTGCGCGGGGTTGCGCACGACGTGCCCTTCCGGGATCGCCTCGCTCCCGCGCGGGAACCACGCCCGGAACACCGCGTCGGCGCGGAGCGCCTCGCCCATCCAGCGGCTGAAGCGCTCGATCGTCGAGCTCGCGGGGAACCCCTCGCGCGCGTGCCGCAGCGCGGGCGCCACGATCTGCGAGCGCGTCACGCGGGTCGAGCCCAGCCGATCGATCAGCGCGTCGATCCCCGCCGGCTCCCCCGGCACCCCGACCGCGAGCCCGCCGGCGCGCGAGCGGTTCGCCGCGACCTCGGGGGTGTCGCCCTCGCGCCGCGCGAAGAGCTCCGCGGTCGCCGCGCTCGGCGCCTCCTCGCGGAAGTCGAGGTAGTGCAGGGTGCGATCGGACGCGCGGTAGTAGAGCGCGAAGCCCCCGCCCCCGAGCCCGCTCGAGGCGGGGCTGACCACCCCGAGCGCGAGCATCGCCGCCGCGGCCGCGTCGGCCGCGTTCCCGCCGGCCGCGAGGATCTCCGCGCCGGCCTGCGACGCGAGCTCGTGATCGGCCGCGACCGCGTGCTCGGTGAAGACGACCTCGCCGGTCTCGACGGGCGCCCGTTGCGCGAGGAGGACGGGCGCGAGGGTGAGCGCGACCGCGAGGGCCCCGAGGGAGCGAGAGCGCATGGCGCACCTTGCCCTCGAAGACGCCGCCCCGCCAGACTGCGCCCCGTGGATCCGCGCGATCGCTTCAGCGCCACCGTCGACGACTACGAGCGCACCCGCCCCGACTACCCCGCCGCGCTCTTCGACTGGCTCCTCGAGGAGTGCGCGCTCGCGCCGGGCGACACCGTGGTCGACGTCGGCTGCGGCACCGGCATCGCCACCCGCCAGCTCGCCATGCGGGGCCTCTGCGTGATCGGCGCCGACCCGAACGAGCCGATGCTCGCGGCCGCGCGCCGCGCGGGCGGCGAGGGCATCACCTACGTCCGCACCGACGCCGAGACCCTCGACGTCGGCGGCGTCACGGCCGCCGCGATCTGCGGCTTCCAGTGCTTCCACTGGATCGACCCGGGCCGCGCGCTCCCGCGCTTCCGTGAGGTGCTCCGGCCCGGCGGCCGCGTCGTCGCGGTGTGGAACCTCCGCGACGGCGACGACCCGCTGATGGCCGACTACGAAGCGCTGCTCCTCGCGCGCGCGCCCGAGTACGCCACGGTGGGCGCCGAGCCGCGCGCCGAGGACCTCGCCGCGCGCGTCGCGCAGCCCCGCAAGGCGACTTTCGATCATGCACAGCGCCTCGACCGCGCCGCGTTCTTCGGCCGCGTGTGGTCGAGCAGCTACGTGCGCCACGGCGTCGTCGACCGCGACGGCTTCGACGCGGCGCTCGGCGCGCTGTTCGACCGCTTCGCCGAAGACGCGCACGTGCGGTTCGTGTACCGCACGGTCGCGCTGTCGTTCACGCCCTGATCCTCACGGGGCCTCGAGCACGACGACCTGCGAGCGGGTCGCGTCGAGAGGGACGCGGTCCCCGCCCGGGCCTTCGAGCTCGTAGCCCGTCTGCGGGGTGCGCGTGCTGCCGGACTGCGAGTACTCCTCGACCTCGAAGACCGGCGCGAAGCCGTCGGCCCCGGTGACCGCGGGCTCCCTCGCGCCGCCGGGCCGGTGCAGCGCGATCGCCGCGCCGCTCACCGGCGCGCCGGCGCGTTCGACCCGCGCGACCAGGAGCCAGCGCCGCGAGTAGCTCGACCCGCTCTCCACGACCTCGCGCGCCGGATCGGAGCGGTGGTTGCGCACGATCATGCCCGAGTGCGGGCTGCCCGGTTCGAACCGCAGATCGCTCATCGACGCCAGGACGTCGTTGTTCGAAAGCACGTTGTCGTTGCACCCGCCCCAGTGCTCGTAGATCAGGGCGTCGGCGCTCGTGGTGATCCGGTTGGCCGCGAGGGTGGCGCTCACTCCGGCGAGGACCATCCGTACCCCCACCGCCGCGTTGAGCTCGTTGCCCACGGCGTTCAGGCGCTGGCAGCGGTCGCACGAGATCCCGGTCCCGTCCGTGCTCACCCGGTTGCCGAACGCGGTGCAGTCGGCCGAGTCGTCGTAGAAGTGGATCCCCGGCCCCGCGATCGCGGAGACGCGGTTCCCCGCCACGAGCGCCTGGTTGGAGCGGCTCGTGACCAGGATCCCCATTCCACGGTCCGACTCGATCGAGTTCGACGTGATGTCCGCGTGCTCCGCCCCTTGGGCGACCACCGCGACGTCCCCGCACCGCGCGAAGAGGTTGGACGCCACGGTGCCGCCGACTGCCCGCATCAGCACGCCCTGCGCGAAGTCCTCGATGCGGAGCCCCGCGACGACCCCGCCCGGCGCGTCGAGCGCGACGCCCACGCCGCTCCCGTCCCCTCGGATCGCGCCGGGCCCGAGGACGACCACGTCGGGGGCGGAGACCACGAGGCAGTCGCCCGCGGCCGTGATCTCGGTCTGGACCGCGTAGGTGCCGGGCTCCGACAGGACCCCGCACGCGGTGAGGGGGCGCGCGGACTGCGTCTCGTACGCGTTGGGGGGCCGCGTGTTCGCGATGCTCACCTCGGCGACGTTCGAGAGGCTCGTTCCGTCGCTGACGACGAAGACGATCCGGTCGACGCCGAGCGCGGTCGGGCGATACCGCAGCCGCGGCGGCTCGCCGCTCAGCGTGCCGAGCGAGGGCGCGCCGACGACGTGGTAGGTGAGCGGATCTCCCTCGAGGTCGAGCGCGTCGAGCCGCACCTCGGCCTCGGCGCCGTAGGCGGCCGCGCTCCCGTTCAGCGCGACGGGCGCTCCCGGCGCCAGACAGCCCACGATCGGATGGCACGCCTCGCCTTCGCCGCAGCGATCGAGGTCGACGCCGACGAAGCACGTCCCCTCCTCGCAGCGCGAGACGGCGCACGGCGAGAGCCCGGCCGCGCACTCCGCGCTCGTGGTGCAGGCCGACCCAGGGCACGCGATCGGGTTCTCGGGCGTGCACGTCGCGTCGACGCAGCGCCCGCCCAGGCACGCCTGCGCCGTCGCGGTCGGTGCGTCGCACGTCACGTCCTCGCAGTCGCGCGTGAGCACCACGGTGACGGCGACCGAGCGCTCCACCTCCACCAGGACCGTCCTCCGCGCGACCTCGACGCCCGCGCGCTCGAGGCGCAGCGTCAGCGCGCGCGAGCCCGCGCCGATGGGGAGATCCGCCACGCGCGCGCCGCCGACGTAGTCCGCGCCGTCCTCGGGCCGCGCCGTGCGCACCTCGCCTCCGTCGATCGCGACGACGATCGAGTCGAACTCGAGCCGCGGGAGGTAGTCGGTGCGCAGGTCGACCGCGACGTGGGGCGAGCCCTCGCACGCCGCCAGGATCATCGCCGCACCGAGCATCGCCCGCCACCCCACGGTGCGATGGTACGCCAGGGGCACGAGCGTGGGCACAGCCAGGGTGGCCCGCGGAGCCAGCGCGCCGCCTCGAGCGGTACGTGGCGAAGCCCCGTCGATCGAGCGTGAAGACGTCGGTCAGGCTCCGCTCCTCGGCGAGCGCGACCAGGGTCGCGTCGGCGAGGTCCATCGACAGGTCGCGGTACCTCTCCATCATTGAGCGGACGCGCGGCCAGCTCGCGCGCTTCCAGATCGAGGGCGCGCCCCCCGAGGAGGTGCTCGCGCTCCTCACGCCCCCCGTGCGCGCCGCCCTGACCGCGCTCGCGGAGCAAGGAGAGTTGACGATGGACGCCGAGCGCGTCGCCCTCCGCGCGCCGCGGCTCGTCGCCGGCGACGCGATCGGCGTGCTGGTCGGCGCCTTCGCGACGCTGGCCGCCGAGCTCGATCTCTCGAGCTGCGGCCCGTTCCGCTGAGGGGTGGGCCGTCCGATCAGGCACTCGAAGAGTGAGCACCCGCCCCGACGCGTAGAGGTCCGCGCCGTGATTCAACGTCGCCCCCGCCCTGCGCTTGCTCGAGGGCCATGTAGAGGCTCGTCCCGACGGCCCCGTGCGCGTGCGGTGCCCCGCGAGCTCGTTGCTCGAGCAGGCCGACGACCGTATCTTTCATGCGAGGAGAATAGATACGGTCATGACCGCGCCCGCACAACCGAAGCTCCAGCCGGGACGTGTCTACCGCACGCGCGAGCTCGCGCGGTGGAGCGCCAACGCTCCGCGTCTGGCGCAGCGACTCGTTCGCGACGGTCTGCTCGTGCCGCTCGCTCACGGGCTCTTCTTCCACCCCGAGACGAGCCGATTCGGGCCCGTTCCTCCGACCGACCAGGCCCTGATGCGGGGCTACCTCGGTGGCTCGTCCTTCGTGCTCACCGGGAGCGAGCGGTGGAACGCCCTCGGTCTCGGCTCGACCGCCGTGCAGGCGATCACGCTCGTCTACAACAGGAAGCGCACCGGCACCGTCGAGCTGGGTGGGCGTCGCTTCGTCCTGCGTCGTGTGGACTTCCCGAAGGACCCCGCTGCCGAGTGGTTCGCCGTGGATCTGCTCGATCATGCCGAGCAAGCCGCCATGTCTCGCGACGAGCTCGCGCGGGGTCTCGACGGATCCGTCCGGCGTGGTGTCCTCGACCGAGAGCGCCTCTTCGCGATGGCAGCTCGGTACGGGACCGCTGATGTTCGTTCACGAAGATGACGAGCTCGATCGCCTCCTGCGCATCGTCGCAGAGCGGCGCCGGCTCACCCCCGCGTTGGTCGAGAAGGACTACTGGGTCACGCACACGCTCTGGGCGCTTCACGCGCAGGGCTTCGAGACCTGGTTCAAGGGGGGAACCTCGCTGTCGAAGGGCTTCGGGCTCATCGAGCGATTCTCGGAGGATCTCGACCTGAAGATCGAGCCCGGATCAGCTCGTCGGGCTCGAGGACAATCGCCCGAAGGCGGTCCGCTGCGTGCACCCGCTCGTCACCCTGATCGAGAAGCTCGATGCGCTGCATCGTGCCGTCCCGAACGAGACGCGGTCCGCCGCGACCTTCGTCCGCCACTTCGAGGACGCCGTCCGGATCATCCGCGCGAGCGAGCTACCTCCGCTCGACGGCTACCGAGACGTCCTGGCGCTCGTCTCGGAGATGCAGCAGCAGGGACAGATCCGGCAAGTGCCACGCGCCGACGATCCAGCGTTCGCGCCCGACTCCTCCGCGCGATGGCGCGCGGTCCGCGACGCGCACCTCGAGGCGGCGCAGCTCCACTGGGGTCCACGCGTCGAGGTCGACGAGGCGTGTGAGGCGATCCGGGGCTGGATCGAACGCAGCCTCCGGTAGCCACGACCGCATTCAGTGCGGCCGCGACGCCGACCTCCGTCGCGGTGCTCGGGTTAGGTCCGAGCACCGCGGACTTCACGCGCCCTCCACCACCTCCCGCAGCACCTCCTCCCCGAGGTCCACCTCGAGCTCCACCCACATCGGCAGGTGGTCGGACATCTGGAACGTCCGCCACTCCTCGAAGCGCATCGCGCCCTCGATCTTCGGTGCGAGGTGCGCCTCGTCGTGATCGTCCGGGTGCCGCCCGCGGTCGCGGTAGACGTGCTCGAAGAAGTCGAACACGCCCGCCGCGATCGGGCGGAGCGGCGGCGCCACGCCGCGCCCGCGGTGGTGCGCGATCTGGTCGTAGAACTTCGTGCGCTCGACGTTCGTGCCCTCGGGGATCTCGCGCAGCGGCGCGGGGATCGCGAACCCGTGGCGGGCGAGCGCGTCCATCGTCTGGTGCTCGCGGCCGACGATGTTGAAGTCCCCGAGCACGAGGAGGTGCCGCTCGCGCTCGGCCCGCGCGCGCGCGGCGAGCACCTCCGCGAGCCGCTCGATCTCGGCGACGCGTCGCTGCATGCCAGCGCTCCGCGCGCTCGCCTCGCCGTAGTAGATGTGCACCGTGCAGAGGACCAGCGACAGCCCGCCCGCGCGGAACGCGACGCAGAACGGCGTGCGGGCGAACTGGAGCACGCCCTCGGCGCGGACCGGCCTGGGGATCTGCAAGCGATGTTGCGGGGCGAGGGCCCAGCCGTCGCGCCGGCCGAGGCTCGCGCGCGCCCGGCGGCGCCGGAGCGGCGTGCCCGCCGGCACCCGCAGCCGCGTCCCGGCCGGGAGCCTCAGCCACGCGTCGTCCGGCAGCTCGAGCTCCGCGGCCTCCGCCGTCTCGATCCCGCCGCCCTTCTTCGCGCGCCGCTTCGTCGTCTCCGGCACGTGGAGCGTCTCCGGCCGATCGAAGCGCAGCTCGAGCCCGTCGGCGCTCGACAGCTCGACCCCGCGCGCGTCGAGCACCTCGCGCCCGTCCGGGAGCGTGAGCTCGCCCGCGACCCCGTCGAACGCCACGCGCCGCGTGTCGTAGACGAAGACCATCCGCTCCCCGTTCCCCGCCCCGCCATCCGTCACGTCCGTCGCGAGGAAGTCCCATTGCGGCCCGAGGTGCGCGAGCACGCGCCGCAGCGCCCCGAGGTCCGCGCGCACCTCCTGGAGCGCCACGAGCTCGAAGCGCGACAAGATCTCCGCGAGGTACCAGTACGCGTCGTCGAGCCGCCGCCCGCCCTTGTTGCGCTCCGCCAGCTCGCGCACGTTCCACGTCGCGAGCCGCAGCCCGCGCGGTCGCGTCGCCGCGCCGCCCGCCGCCGCGAAGTGCGCGTCGAGCCCCGCGCGCAGGCGAAGGAGCGACCCGGCCACGTGCCGCTTGTGCGCGCGCGTCGCCGCGTCGTCGGCCTCGAGGATCCGCAGCTTCTCGTAGTCCACGGTCTCCTCATCGCTCGCTGCGGCGCCCGGGTTTCGCGGGCTCCCGCGTCTCGGTGAGAACGCGATCGGGAGACGAGGCGAGTCGGAGGCGGGGAGAGTGGCGGCGCTCTGCGCCGGCGCATCGACGCCGAGGACGGAGCACCGAGGCGCGCGCGTCGAAATCGACGGCCGATCGAGGAGCCGTCTCGACAGAGCGTCGAAATCGACGGCTTCTCGAGAAGAGCTCTCGACTGGGCGTCGAAATCGACGACTTCTCGAGAGCGCTTCTCGACTGGGCGTCGAAATCGACGACTTCTCGAGAGCGCTTCTCGACTGGGCGTCGAAATCGACGGAAGAACGCCAGCGCTGGCGATCCGCCGTCGAAATCGACGGATCGCAGGCCGCCGAATCACGCCCGTGTCGCGCGCGGAGGAAACCTCTCGGCGCCGCGACCGATGAGGAGGTTCGTGGCGCGGCGTGGGCCGCGCGGAAAGGCAACGAATGGACTTCCTCGACGTCTCCCTCTACGTGACCCCCACCCGCTTCAGCGGCCTCAGCGGCGTCTTCCTCGCGCGCGCGATCCTCGAGGCCGCGCCCAAGAAGCCGAGCAAGCGCGTCCGCGCCGCGCTCGTCGGCGTGCGCCAGTCGGCCGAGGCCCTGCGCGCCGCCTCGCGCGAGCGCATGCGCCACGTCCCGCGGAACATCCGCCCCCTCGACGCCGCGCTCGACGCCGGCTGGGTCGGCCTGCGCGAGGCCATCGAGTCCAAGTCCCGCCTCACCGGCTCGGCGAACGCCGACCGCGCCGCGACGCTCCTCGCCACCCTCTTCCCCGACGGCACGAGCTTCGTCCGCGCCGAGTACCGCGAGCAGTGGGCCGCGAGCCACCTCCACCTCGAGCGCATCGACGAGGAGGACCTCGCCGACGAGATCGAAGCGATCGCCGGCGCCGACTTCCTCCCCTACATCCGCGACGCCCACGCCGCCTTCGGCGACGCCCTCGGCCTCGGCGCCGAGCGCCCCGAGGCCGTGGCCACGAGCGCGATCGCGACCGCCTCGAGCGAGCTCGCCTACGCGATCGCCGAGTACGGCCGCCTCCTCGCCGGCGAGCTCGAGCGCGACGACGCCGCGAGCGTCGCCGCGTTCCGCCGCGCGATGGCCCCGCTCGACGAGCACCGCCGCGCGAGCTCCCGCGCGCGCGGCCGCTCCACGTCGGAGGAGCCCGCGCCGGAGCCGGAGCCGGAGGTGAACCTCGACGAGCCGATGCCGGTGGTCGAGGGGTGAGGCGATGCGGTGCCGCGGGAGGGAGGCCTCCCGCGGCGCCTGCTCATCCTCGGGCTGGCGGTGAAGCACGCCACTTTCTTGGCCCTGAGCTGGGTCGACGCGATTCTGAGGCTGTTGTGTCGGAGCAGACTGCGAACGAAGCATCGGCGAGGTCGAATCGACCGGAGATCGTAATTGGGCTTGTCGGTGCGGTTGGGACCCCGATGGACGATGTGTGTATCGGCCTCGCCGAGAGACTCCGCGCTGTGGGCTACCAAAGCGATGTTGTGCGCATCAGCGGCCTCCTCAAGCAGCTCCAGGGCGTTGAGGAACTGGACCGTCTCCAGAACGACTGTACCGAGCAAGAACGACTGGAGCGGTACATGGCCGCCGGAACGCGGCTACGGGAAGTCACTGAGGCCGGTGATGTCCTTGCGGTCCTCAGCATTGCCAAGGTCTGGACCCTGCGAATGGAGCGAACGAGTGATTCACAGATCCCCGACGGGAACCGTGCCTATCTACTACGCTCGCTCAAGCACCCCGGAGAAGTCGCAACGCTACGCTATGTGTACGGCGACCACTTCGTTCTTGTGGGAGTAGGGGCTCCTCGCGATGCGCGCGTCCGGAACCTCGCCGTGCAGCTCGCACGATCGGACGGTTACCTCAAGAGCGAAGGGTCCCGTGCGGCCGCCGAGGAACGCATCGCAATCGACGAACGCGAGACCAATACGGATCTTGGGCAGAACGTTCGCGATACGTTCCCGCTCGCCGACTACTTTGTCGACGCGACCGAGTCGGGGACGATGGGGCGGGATCTCGACCGTCTGTTGAGACTCATGTTTGGTGATCCGTTCGTCACTCCGACTCTGGACGAGACGTCGATGTTCCACGCTCACGCTGCCGCGCTTCGCTCTGCGGCGTTGGGTCGACAAGTCGGAGCGGCGATTGTTCATCCAAGGAACGGCGACCTGATCGCCGTCGGAATGAATGAGGTTCCAAAGGCGGGAGGTGGTCACTATTGGGAGGGCGATTCCCCTGACGGACGCGACTTCATTCTCGGCAAGGACACAAACGACGAGCACAAGCAGGCAATCGCACGGCAGGTCCTGAAGTCGCTTCTGGACGCTGGCTGGATATCGGGAGATCGGGGGCAACGTGGACTCGAGAACATGGTGGCGGAGTCGCTCTCTCAGGGTAAGCGTTCACGGGGTCAGCTTGCCACGGGCACGAGCGAGGGCGGCGTGACGTCGGCGGACCGTGCGTGAAGAGCGTCCATGAGGAAGCCGAGGACGTCGCGGTCTTGCTTGCGGAGCGTGTCGACGGCGGAGAGCAT
>JAYRVK010001248.1:0-3844 GCA_041918555.1 Sandaracinaceae bacterium | reverse complement strand
GGGGGGGCCCGGGGCGGCCCGCCTCCCCCAACGTAACCTGGCGCCCCCACGGACGCGAGGTCGACCTCGACCGCGCGGTCGAGGAGCTCGGGATCCTCGTGGGCAACGTCGCCGTCCAGTCGCCGGGGCACGAGGGTCCGGTGAGCGTCGTCGTCGTCGGCGCCGCCGCCGCGCCGCTCGCGCCGCTCACCGCGCTGATCGCGCGGACCTCCGAGCACGCGCTCGCGTGGTCGCTCGTCGTGCGCGTGCCCGACGCGCCGCCGCTGCCGCCCCGCTTCGCGCCGAGCACGCCCCCGCCGATCGCGATGCTCGCCGACTCGCTCGAGCCGGGCGCGCTCGCGTCGCTCGCGGTCGGCACGTGCACGCCGCTCGTGACCGCCTTCGGTGAGGCCGCGGGGCTCGGGCCCGAGGCGCTCTGGCTCCACCACCGCGTCTCCGTCCCTGCGGCGCTGCGCGCGTGCGAGTGCCGCGGCGCCGACGTGGATCTCGTCGACGGGCTCCTCGCGGGGCTCGCCGCGGGCGGCCGTGATCCGGCCCTCCGCGCGCTCGCCGTGCCGCGGGATCTGCGCCGACTGCGGCTGCGGCGCGGCGCGTCGGTCGAGGACCTCGCGCGCGCGCTCGTCGACGTTCCTTGAGCTCACTCTGGGAGCGCCCGGAGGAGCGCGGCCAACGCGCGGTCCGACCGAGCGCCCGGCGCCGAGCGACTCCCTCGTCGAGGCGGCCCGCGCCCGCGCTCGGCCCCCCCGAGACGACGAAGCCCGCCGAGTTGGCGGGCTCCGGATCGTCCAGGATTTCTGGGCTCTGCGGAAGAGAGGACTCGAACCTCCACAGGATTTCTCCCACTAGATCCTTAGTCTAGCGCGTCTGCCAGTTCCGCCACTTCCGCTCGTGGGCGCGTGAAGTTACCTGCGCGCGGACCGATGTCAAGGCTCCGCGTCGCGCTCGGGGCGGGTGCACCCGATGGCCCACGCGATGAGGAGGCCCTGGACCGGGAGGCGAAGCCAGAGGCCCCACCCGGGGGCGTCGTACGTGCCGGGTTCGGCGAGCGCCATGTGCAGGTTCGCCGGAAAGATCGCGATCAGCATCGCGACGAGGCCCCAGCCCGCGAGCGATCGCGTCCGCGGGAAGAAGACGGCGATCCCGAGCCCGATCTCGATCACGCCGCTGATCCAGACCATCGGGCGATGCCACGGGACGTACGGCGGCATGATCGAGACGTAGAACGCTTCGTTGACGAAGTGGTTGAGCCCCGCGACGACGTAGAGCGCGCCCATCAGGAAGCACGACGCGCGCACGATCTTGCGCCTCACGGGCAGGGCTCCCCCGCGCTCACGCACGTGCCCATGCCGCAGTCCATCGGCGGCGGCGCGGCGCACTCGGAGCCGCTCGCGTGCTCGCAGACCTCGAGGCGGCCGCCGACGCAGCATGGATATGGGCAAGGTCCGTTGACGCACTGGCGGCCGCCGAAGCAGGTCTCGAGGACGCACTCGGGCTCGGTGCCCGACGGGGCGAGGGGGCCGCAGCCGGCGTCGCGGAGCGGGCGCCCCGCGTCGGCGCCCGAGGCGTCCGGCCCCGCATCGGGGCTCGGTGCACCGCCACCGCACGCGGCGAGGAGCAGGACCGCGAGGACGACGAGACGCATCGGCGCCGGAGCATCGCGCCCGACGCGCGAGTTGTCGACGCTATGCTCCGGCGGCCATGGCCTCGGTCGGTCGGTACGAGCTGCGCGAGCCCATCGGGGAGGGCGGGATGGCGCGGGTGTTTCGCGCCGTCGACGTCGAGGGTGCCGAGGTCGCCATCAAGCTCCTGCGCGGCGGCGCGGACGCATCGGCCGATCAGCTCGCGCGCTTCGAGCGCGAGCTCCGGATCGCCCAGCGGCTGGAGCACCCGCACCTCATCCGCGTGATCGATCACGGCGTCGACCCCTCGCTGGGGCGTTGGCTCGCGATGCCGCTCGTGCGAGGGATGACGCTGCGCGACCTGTTCGGCGGCGCCGCGCTCGGGCCCGACGCGGCGCTCGTCCTCCTCGCGCCGCTCGCCGAGGCGCTCGCCGCGCTGCACGCGGAGGGGCTCGTGCACCGCGACGTGAAGCCCGAGAACGTGATGCTCAGTCCGCTCGGCGACCTCACGCTCGTCGATCTCGGGCTCGCGCTCGGCGAGACCGACACGCGGCACACGCGCGAGGGCGAGGTCGCGGGCTCGGTGCCGTACCTCTCGCCGGAGCGGATCGAGGGTCGCGACGTGGATCCGGCCGCAGACGTGTGGGCGTTCGGGGTGATGCTCTACGAGCTCGTCGCGGGGCGACGGCCCTTCGCTCGCGAGCGCGCGGGCGAGGAGGTGGCCGCGATCCTGAGCGGGGCCTTCGCGCCGCTCGCGTCGATCGATCGGCGTGTGGGAGAGGACCTCGATTGGCTGGTGCAGGTGTGCCTCGCGGCCGAGCCGTGGAAGCGGCCGCGCGACGGAGCCGCGCTGCTCGAGCGGCTGCGGCCGATGGTGCCGGGAGCGCGCGACGAGGCGCGGGCGCTGCGCGTCGCGGTGCTGAGCGATCGGGTCGCGTTCGAGCGGCGCGTCGCGGCGCGCGCCGTCGAGAGGCTCCGCGCGTCGGCGCGCGAGAGGCTCGCGGCCGGCGAGGCGCTCGAGGCGATCCGCACGCTCGATCGCGCGCTCGCCTACGAGCCCGACGACGCGGAGTCGCTCGCGCTCGTCGAGCAGGCCTCGAGCGGCGCGAGGGCGGAGACCGCCGCGCCCGTGGCGACCGCCACGCCCGCTCCGCTCCGGCGGGGACGAGCTCGGCTCGCGGGCCTCGTCGCCGCGCTCGCGGTCGGCGCGGGCGGGCTCGTGCTCTCACTGTGTTCCTGGAGTCCGGAGCGCGACGACCAAGGGTCGGTCCTCCGCGTGGAGCCCGCGTCGGACGCGGAGGCGCCGCCCGACGCGAGCGCGCCAGGGGCGGTCGCGGCCCCGCTCGACTACCACCCGATCCCGCCCGACGCGCTGTCCAACGACGACCCACCCACGCTCGACGGAGTGGCCGGGCCCCCCGACGGGCCGTGGGTCGAGCCCACCGCGCTCGACGTCGAGCCCTCGGTCGCGCTCGCGCGCGCGGTGCGCACCCTCGAGGACGCGCCCGACGACGTCGAGGCGAAGGTGCAGCTCGTGCTCGCCGTCCTCGCGCTCGGGCGCAACGAGGACGGGATCACCGCGGGGCGCGACCTCGAGCGCCAGCACCCGCGCGATCCGCGTGCCCTCACCGCGCTCGGCTACGTCTCGATGCGTCGCGGCCTCTTCGACGAGGCGGACGCGTTGTTCTCGCGCGCCATCGACGCGGACGCGCGGCACGCGCCCGCGCTTCGCCATCGGGGCCTGCTCCGGGTGCGGCGAGGGCGCACGCGAGACGGGTACGTCGATCTCCGGCGGGCGCTCGCGATCCGGCCGGACGACGTGGCGGCGCTCGCGGAGATGACCGAGGTCTACGAGCGTGCGCAGAGGCCGCTGGACGAAGTGCCGTTCCTTCGGCGGATCCTCGAGCGCCGGCCCCGCCACGCGACGGCGTGGGTGTCGCTCGCGATCGCGCTCTCGGCCTCGCCGCGTCGGCCCGACGTCGACGAGGCGATCGCGGCGCTCGAGCGGGGCCTCGAGCTCTCGCCGGACCACCCGCAGGGGCTGGCGCTGCGCTGCACGATGCTGAGTCGGCACGAGCGCGCGGGCGTGGTGCCCGCGTGCACCGAGGCGATCCGCGCGACGCCCGACGACCCGGAGCTGTTCATGGCACGGGCGCTCGACCTCGCCCGGCGCGGCGAGCCCGTGCCGGCGCTCGCGGACGCGGATCGCGCGGTCGAGCTCGCGC
>JAYRVK010001247.1:0-3334 GCA_041918555.1 Sandaracinaceae bacterium | reverse complement strand
GTCGCGCCGGTCACGCACGGCTTGCCGATCGCGCGGGCGACCACCGCGGCGTGCGAGGTCAGCCCGCCCGCCGACGTGAGCACGCCGCTGACGGCGCGCATCGTGTCGACGTCCTCCGCGCTCGTGTCCCCGCGCACGAGGATGAGCTCCTCTCCGTCGCCGAGCGCGCGCGCGCTCGATCCGTCGAGCACCACGCGCCCGGCCGCCGCCCCCGGGCTCGCGGCGAGGCCGCGCGCGATCGGCCCGAGCCCGCGCTCCGCGAGCGCCTCGGGATCCGCGAGCCGCGGCGTGAGGAGCTGGCGGAGGCTCGCGGGGTCGACCTGGCGGAGCACCTGCGCGCGCGTGGGGACGACGCCCTCGGCGAACATCTCGACCGCGATCCGCGCGGCCGCGCGCGCGGTGCGCTTGGCGGCGCGGCACTGTAGGACGTGCAAGCGCCCCGCCTCGATCGCGATCTCGACGTCGACGACGTCCCCAGAGTGCCCTTCGAGCCGCTCGCAGATCGGGCGCAGCTCGGCGAAGACCTCGGGCATCGCGGTCTCGAGCGAGTGATCCTCCATGCCTCGGCGGACCTGCGCGCGGCTGAGCGGCGCGGGCGTCTGCCGGCCGCTCACCACGTCCTCGCCTTGCGCGCGCGCGAGCCACTCTCCGAAGAGCGCGCGCTCGCCCGTCGACGGGTTGCGGCTGAACACCACGCCCGCGCCGGAGCGATCGTCGAGGTTGCCGTAGACCATCGCCTGAACGATGACCGCGGTCCCCTCGTCGTCGGCGATGCCGTGCGCGTCGCGGTACTTCTGCGCGCGCGGGCTCCACCACGACGCGAGCACACCGCGGATCGCGTGGAGGAGCTGCGCCCAGGGATCCGTCGGGACGACCTCGCCCGACTCGTGCCGGACGAGCTCCTCCATCTCCGCGAGGAGCGCCGCGAGCGCGGGCTCGTCGAGCGCGGTCACCTCGCGTCGGCCGAGCAGCGCCGCGAACGCGGCGCGCGGCACGCCGAGCACGACGCTCGCGTAGGACTCGAGGAAGCGACGCCGCACGTCGAGCGCGAACCGACGCCCGCCGGCCCGCGCCAGCGCGTCGAGCGAGCCCGCCGCGAGGCCGACGTCGAGCACCGTCTCGAGCATGCCGGGCAGCGACGACGGACCGCCCGAGCGAACCGCGACGAGCAGCGGGCGGTCCGCGCTGCCGAAGCCCGCGCCCGCCTCGGCCTCGACCTCGGCCATCGCCGCCCGGAGGCGGGGCTCGAGGTCCAGGGGCAGGCTCTCCTCCGACGTGTAGTGTCGAAACAGCGCGGTCGAGAGGGTGAACCCCGGCGGGACCGGCAGCCCCATCCGGGTCATCTGCGCGAGCGACGCGCCCTTGCCGCCGAGCAGCCGCGCGGCGGTGCCCTGGTCGAGCGGGGCGGGGTCGTCGAACCGGCGGATCATGCGGACAGGAGATGGAAGTGCGCGATCGCGCTCAGCGCGCGCGCGATCGATCCGAGCAGTCGGAGGCGGTTCTCGCGGACGGCCGCGTCGTCGACCATCACGAAGACCTCCTCGAAGAAGCGATCGATCGGCTCGCGGAGCTGGTCCGCCACGAGGGCCAGCGCCTCGCGATAGCGACCGGCCGACGTGTGCTCCTCGACCTTCGCGCCCACGGATCCCCAGCGCTCGGCGAGGGCGCGCTCGGCGTCCTCGGCGAGGAGCGTCGCGTCGACGTCCGCCGGCGCAACGTCCTTTGCGATGTTGTAGGCGCGCTTGAACGCCACCGCGAGCGCCTCGTAGGCGGCGAGCCTGCGGAACGCCTCGAGGGCTTCGAGCCGCGCGCGCAGATCCCGCAGCGACCCGCCGTCCCACGCCCCGAGGCACGCGTCGACCGCGTCGGTCGGGCGGTCCGCGCCGAGGTGCACGCGGAGGCGGCCGCGGAAGAACTCGTCGAGCGCGGCGAGGACGGCATCCTTCTCGCCGACCGGCTTGGCCTGGGCCGCGTACGCGTCGTGCGCCGTCCCGAGCACGGCGCGCACGTCGACGTCGATCGGGCCCTCGAGCGCCACGCGGATCACCCCGAGGGTCGCCCGCCGCAGCGCGAACGGATCGGCGGAGCCGCTCGGCACGAGGCCGATGCCGAAGCACCCGACGAGCGCGTCGGCGCGCTCGGCCACGGCGAGCCTCGCCCCGGCCGCGCTCGTCGGCACCGAGTCGCTCGCGCCGCGCGGCAGGTAGTGCTCCTCGATCGCGCGCGCGACCTCCGGATCGACCCCGGCGTCGAGCGCGTAGAAGCGCCCCATCTGGCCCTGGAGCTCCGGGAATTCGCCCACGATGTAGCTCACGAGGTCGGCCTTGCAGAGCCGGGCCGCCTCGCGCGCGACGGGGTCCTCGCCGACCGCGTCCACCAGCCGACGGACGCGCTCGCCGACGCTCCCGAGCTTGGCCTGGAACACCACGTGGTCGAGCTGCGGCGCCATCGCCGACAGGCCGCGCGCCCGATCCTCCTCCACGAAGAAGCGCGCGTCCGCGAGCCTCGCGCGGAGCACGCGATCGTTGCCGCGCGTGATGATCTCCGCCGCGCGATCCGTGTTCACCACCGCGAGGTAGCGGGGGAGCAACTTTCCTTGCGAATCGCGCAGCGCGAAGTAGCGCTGGTGCCCGCGCATGACCCCGATGCTCACCGCGTCGGGCAGCTCGAGGTACGCGGGATCGAAGGCCCCGCAGATCACGTGCGGCTCCTCGACCATCGAGAGGTTCTCGCCGACGAGGAAGGCGTCCTCGACGATGGTCCCGCCCGCCTCGGCCGCGGCGGCCTCGAGCCGCTCGAGCATCACGCGGCGGCGCTCCTCGGGATCCACGAGCACGCGCGCCGCTCGGAGCCGCTCGACGTACGCGCTCGCGTCGGAGATCTCGACCGCGCCCGATGACAGGAAGCGGTGCCCGCGGGAGCTGCGGTCGGCGCGCACGCCGGCGAGCTCGACGGGGACCACCTCGTCCCCGCGCAGGCAGACCACCCAGTGCACCGGGCGGCCGAACGCGATCTCGCCCTCCCCCCAGCGCATCGACTTCGGGAACGGGATCTTCGGGAGCACGCGCGCGACCAGCTCGGGCAGCACGTCCGCGACGGGCGCGCCGGGCTCGTCGCGCACGGCGAACACGTACGGCCCCTTTTCGGTGTCCTCGACGACGAGCGCCTCGACGGACACGCCCAGCTTCTTCGCGAAGCCGATCGCCGCCTTCTTCGGGGTCCCGTCGTCCTCGAACGCCGCGGCCTTCGGGGGGCCCGCGACCTTCTCGGAGAGATCCGCCTGCCGCGCAGCGAGCTCCTCGAAGAGGAGCGCGAGGCGGGGCGGCGGCCCGAG
>JAYRVK010001246.1:0-2193 GCA_041918555.1 Sandaracinaceae bacterium | reverse complement strand
GGCGCGCGCGCGGCGACGACGAGACGCTCACGGACACCGCGCGCCGCGCGATCGCGCGCGCGTGCGCCGAGGACCCCGAGGAGCGGTTCGCGGCGGCCGACGGCTTCCTGCAGGCGACGGTGCTGCTCCTGCCGAACCACGAGGTCCTCCCGAGCGAGCAGATCCCGACGCCGCTCGATCCGCTCTCCGCCGATCTCCAGTACCTGCACCTGCGGCGCATCACGCGGCACGGCCCCGGCAACACGCTGAACGGGGACAGCCGCATGTCGCTGCTCCCGGTGCTCCTCACGATCGAGGCGGTGTACCGGCGCTACGGCGAGGGGGTGTGGGCCGAGCTCTGCAACCGCGTCGACAACGCGAATTCCTTGCTCCCAGGCGCGGGGAACACGCCGGTCCACCTCGAGAAGGGCGTCCCGGTGCCGTTGTTCGCGGAGATCCTCCAGACGGTCGACGAGATCGCGGGCGACGGAGACATGGGCCTCGTCGCGCGGCTCGGCGAGGCGGTGAGCCAGCGCGGGCTGAGGCGGCTCTGCCCGGATCTCCCGGATCCGCTGCGGCCCGCGGCGATCGTCGACGGCTTCCGCTACATCTGGTCGCGGATCTCGCGGCACGGCGAGGCGCGCACGCGCCGGCTCGGCGCGGGCTCGGCGCGGCTCTGGGTCTCGGGGCAGCCCACCGCGAGCCTCGAGCTCGCGGGCTGGACGGCGGGGCTCCTGCGCGACGCGATGCGCCAGACCGGGGCCACCGAGGTGGAGGTCCTGCTCATCGGCGCCGAGGCCCTCGGCGACGGGCGCGATCTCTACGGCGTCGACTGGCGGGAATGACGGCGGCGCGCGCCGAAAGCGAATAACATCCGCTCGGCGTGGACCTCACGGGTCAGAAGCTCCTCGGCAAGTACGAGATCGAGGCGCTGCTCGGGCAGGGCGGGATGGCCGCGGTCTGGCGTGCGCGCCACCTGCTGACCGGGCGCAAGATCGCGATCAAGGTCCTCGACGAGTCCTACCTCACGAACAAGCACGTCACGAAGCGGTTCCTGCGCGAGGCGCGCGCGGCGAGCGCGGTGGCGCACCCGGGCGTCGTCGAGGTCCTCGACATCGACCAGATGGACTCGGGGCTCCCCTTCATCGTGATGGAGTTCCTCGAGGGCGAGACCCTCGCGCGCCGCATCGAGCGCCGCGGCCGGCTCGAGCAGGAGGAGATGGTGCGCCTGGGCGCGATGCTGCTCGAGGCGCTCGAGGCCGCGCACGCGCAGGGTGTCGTGCACCGCGACCTCAAGCCGGAGAACATCTACGTCGTCCCCGCGGGGCGCCGCGGCGAGGTCGTGAAGATCCTCGACTTCGGCATCTCGCACATGGTCGAGGACGACCAGCAGAAGCTCACGATGACCGGCTCGGTCCTCGGGACGCCGCACTACATGTCCCCCGAGCAGGCGATGGGCGAGACGGAGGTCGATCACCGCGCCGACCTCTACGCGACGGGCGTGGTGCTGTACGAGTGCGTGGTCGGCGACGTGCCCTTCGACGCGCCCAACTACAACAAGCTCCTGCGGCGCATCCTCGACGAGGAGCCCGAGACGCCGCGCCAGCGCGGGGCGCCGATCAGCGAGCAGGTCGAGCGCGTGGTCCTCTGGGCGATGGAGAAGGATCGCGCGCGCCGGGTCGGCACCGCGCGGGAGATGCTCGAGTGGCTGCTGCGCGCGGACGCGGGCGAGCGGGTGCCCTACGAGCGGGCCGCGCCGCGCTCCTCGCGCCCCGCGGAGGAGCTGCCCTCGCTCGAGATCGCGCTCTCGAACGAGACGCCGCCGGAGGCCGCGCCGTCCCCGCCGAAGTGGGAGATCAGCGAGGAGCTCATCAAGGGCGTGGAGCCGCGGCCGCGCAGCGGCGAGATCGAGGTGCCCCGGCGGCCCGCCGCGCTCTCGACCGAGGAGCTCGAGCTCGACGTGGACGCGCTGCGCTCGTCGCCGGGCACGGCCCTGCGCCCCCGCACCACCTCGAGCGACTCGATCCCGGTCGCCGCCGCCACCGCGACGGGCCCGCACGCCCCCGTCACCGAGCCTCCCCCCCCCCGGGCCCCCCCCCCCCCGCGCTGCGCCCCACCCCCCCCCCCCCCCGGCCCGGGTACCACCATAGCCCCCCCCGAGGGGGCGCACGCGGGCGGCTCCCACAGCCCCCCCCCCCCCCCCGGGACCCTCGG
>JAYRVK010001245.1:0-4031 GCA_041918555.1 Sandaracinaceae bacterium | reverse complement strand
GCGCGCGCGCTTCCGGCTCCGTCTTGGCGAGACCGGCGAGGCGGAGCATCTCGGCGCCGAGCACGAAGGTGATCTCCTTGAGGTCGGCGGGCGCGCGGTCGTGCAGGAGCTCGATCGCCTCGCGGGTCTCGAGCGCGTTGCCGACCGTGCGGCCGAGCGGCGAGCTCATCGTGGTGAGCACCGCGGTGACGCGCTTCTTGGCGAGCCGGCCGACGCGGACGAGCGAGCGCGCGAGGTCGCGCGCGTCGTCGAGCGTCTGCATGAACGCGCCGCGGCCGACCTTCACGTCGAGCACGAGCCCGCCGATGCCCTCGGCGAGCTTCTTCGAGAGGATCGACGCGGTGATCAGCGGGATCGACGCGACCGTCGCGGTCACGTCGCGCAGCGCGTAGAGGCGCTTGTCGGCCGGCGCGATGTCGGCGGTCTGGCCGATCAGCGCGCAGCCGAGCTCGTCCACCTGCCGCACGAAGGCCTCCACGGTGGTGTCGACCGAGAAGCCGGCGATCGCCTCGAGCTTGTCGAGCGTGCCGCCGGTGTGCCCGAGCCCGCGCCCGCTGACCATCGGGACGCGCACGCCGCACGCGGCCACGATCGGCGCGAGCGCGATCGAGACCTTGTCGCCGACGCCGCCCGTCGAGTGCTTGTCGACGTAGAGGCGCTCCGGGCCGTCGAACGCCACGACGCGGCCGCTGTCGCGCATCGCGAGCGTCAGCGCCGCGGTCTCCTTCGGCGTCATCCCGTTCAGGTAGATCGCCATCGCGAGCGCGGTCATCTGGTAGTCCGCGATCTCGCGGGCGGTGAACCCCGCGATCAGGTGGCGGATCTCCGCCTCGCTGAAGGTCCCCCCGTCGCGCTTGACCGCGATGAGCTCGGGGACGGTACGCATCGTCATGGCGCGCAGACTATCGCCGTTCGGTCGCTGGTCGACGACTCTTGCGATACGTTCCGGCCGTGAAGCGCAAGGTGGCCGTCGGCGCGCTGGTCGTCGTGGTGATCGGGCTCGTGGCCCTCAACCTGTCGATGCGGCACGATCCCGAGCCCGAGTACGTCCCCTCCGAGGACCCCCTCCTGGAGCGCGCGTTCTCGGAGGTGCTCCGGGGTGCGCGCGGCGAGACGGTCGAGGACGACGAGGTGCCGGCCGAGCCTCCGGCGGCCGACCCCGCCGCCGAGGAGGCCGGCGAGGCGGTCGACGGCTGCGACCACCCGCTCGTTCCGTCGCGGAGCGGTCAGTGGCGGCTCTACCGCTGGGGCATCAGCACCGAGGATCACGTCGCGGAGGTCCGCATCCGGGCCGAGCGCACCCGCGCGCTGACGAACGGCGAGCGCGAGGTGACGTGGATGGTGCGCGCCACCTCCGAGGAGGAGGGCGAGCGCCTCTCGCAGATCGCGCTCGTCACGCGCTGCTGGCCCGGGGAGGACGCCGAGGATCCGTGGTTCGGGATCCTCGAGCGCGCGATCGGGCACCGCATCACCCGGCAGACGCCGCGGTGGCGCTGGCCGGCGGAGCTGGCGCGGGGCGTCTCGTTCCGGGGCACGGCGACGCTCGATCCGTCGGAGGCGGACGCGCGGCCCCCCGAGGGCGTCGAGGGCGAGCACATGCTCACCGTCACGCGGACGCACGTCGTCGACGAGCCGGTGGACGTCGAGGTGCCCGCGGGGACGTTCCACGCGTGGCGCGTGGCCTACGAGGAGCGGCAGGCGTACGGGACGCACGGCGAGACCGGCACGGGCACGATGTGGATCGCCGCCGACGTCGGCATGGTGAAGACCCGCGCGGAGAACTCGCGCGGCGTCGTGCAGACGATCGAGCTCGTGCAGATGGGCGACGAGTAGCGTCAACGCTTCTTGCGCGTCGTACGCTTCGTCTTCTTCTTGCGAGCCGTCTCTTGCTTCTTGCGCGTCGCGCGGTCCCCGCGGCGGCTCGGGGTCGTGCGCTTGCCCGGGTGCTCGGGGCGGCGCCCGCGCTCGGGCGACCTCTTCTTCCCGCGCCTCGCGGGGACGCGCGGCCGGTCCGACTCGCTCCGGACGAGCGCCGCGGTGAGCTCGCGCCCCTCGACGGACGCGGCCTCGAGGCGCACGCGGAGGCGGTCGCCGAGCGCGAGGGTGTGGCCCGAGCGCGAGCCGACGAGGCGGATGCCGAGCGCGTCGAGCTCGTACCAGTCCTCTCCGATCGTGTCGATCGGGACCCGCGCCTCCACGAAGGGCTCGTCGAACGCGACGTAGAGCCCGTGCTCCGCGACGCCGGTGATCTGCGCGTCGAACTCCTCGCCGAGCCGGTCCTTCATGAGCAGGACGCGGTAGAGGTCGGTGACCTCGCGGTCGATGAGGAGCGCGCGGCGCTCGAGGCGCGCGCACTGCGCGGCCTGCGCGTCGAGGGTCCGCTGGAGCTCCTTCTCGTCGAGGCGCTCGTGCCGGATCACCGCGCGCACGATGCGGTGCACCGCGAGGTCGGGGTAGCGCCGGATCGGCGAGGTGAAGTGCAGGTAGTGGCTCGCGGCGAGCGCGAAGTGGCCGATGTTGTCGGTCTGGTAGGTCGCCTGCTGCATCGCGCGCAGGAGCAGGAAGCTCAGCGCCTGCGCGTGCTCGCTCCCCTCGACCTCGCGGAGGAACGCCGCGATTCCTCCGTCGCTCTCGATGGAGATCGAGTAGCCCAGGCTCTCGGCGAGGGCCGCGAAGGCCTCGACCTTGGTCGCGTCGGGGTGCCCGTGCACGCGGTAGATCGCGGGGATGCCGCGGCGCGAGAGGTCCGCCGCGACGACCTCGTTCGCGAGGAGCATGAGATCCTCGATCATCCCGTACGCGGCGCGCAGGCCCGGATCGGTGCGCGAGCGCCGCACGTCCGTCGGCTCGCCCGTGTCGTCGAGCTCGATGACCGCCTCGGGGAGATCGAAGTCGAGCGAGCCGCGCTTGCGGCGCTTCGCGCGCAGCACCCGCGAGACGTCCCACAGCGTCGAGAGCAGCTCGCGCCGGGACTCGGCGGCCTCCTGACGCTCGGTCTCCTCGCTCAGCCCGAGCGCGCGGGCGACGCCGCCGTAGCTCAGCCGGGCCCGCGAGCGCATCACGCCCTCGATGAAGCGGTGCGCCCGGATCGCGCCGTTCTTGCCGACCTCGGCCTCGACCGCGAGGGTCAGCCGATCCTCGTCCGGGACCAGCGACGCGAGGTTGCTGCTCAGCTCGTGCGGGAGCATCGGGATCACGCGGTCGGGGAGGTAGATCGACGTGCCGCGCTCGAGGGCGGCGCGATCGAGCGCGCCGTCGGCGCGCACGTAGTGCGAGACGTCCGCGATGGCGACGACCACGCGGAACGCGCCGTCGGCGAGCCGCTCCGCCCACACCGCGTCGTCGTGATCGCGCGCGGTCGGCGGATCGATCGTCAAGAGCTCGAGCGGCCGCAGATCCTCGCGGCCCTCGAGGTCGGAGGGACGCACCGCGGTGCCGAAGGTCTGCGCCTCGATCACCGCGTCCTCGGGCTGCTCTTCCTCGACGCCCTCGCGGATCTTGATCTTCTCGACCTCGACCGCGGCGGAGCCGCGCGCGCCGAGCGAGCTCAGCACGCGGGCCTCCATCGCGTCGCCGTCGAAGGCCGCCCACTTGGCGATCTGCGCGACGACCTCGTCGCCCGCCTTCACGCCGAGCGGCATCGTGCCGACGACCTCGACGCGCTTCGGGCTGCGCGGGTCCGTCGGCTCGAGCCAGGCGCGGCCGTCCCGGACCTCGAGGAGACCAGCGACGCGGCCGACGCCACGACGCAAGACCTCTTGCACATCTCCTTCGCGTCCCCTCGAAGAGGGGCGCGCGCGGACCCGCACGCGATCGCGGTGCATCGCGGTGCCGAGGCGGCCGGCGGGGACGAACACGTCGGGCCCCCCGTCCTCCACGGCGACGAAGCCGAAGCCGCGGGGGTGCACGGTCAGCCAGCCGGCGAGGTCGACCTCGTCGTCGCGGACGGGGCGCTCGCGCGCCTCTTCGGGCGGCCTGCGCGTGCGCGCGAGGCGATAGCGGTTGCCGGGCATCTCCTGCGCCATGCCGAG
>JAYRVK010001244.1:0-4015 GCA_041918555.1 Sandaracinaceae bacterium | reverse complement strand
GGGGGCGCGGGCGACGGGGTGGCGGCGGCCTGGCGACCGCGGACGCGAGTTCACGTTCGCCGCGCCGTTCGCGCCCGCGCGCCGTGCGCCCTGGCCGTGGTATCGTCGGGCGACGAGCGCGAGCTCGCGGGGCGCGTGCTCGCCGAGGCCGCGCTCTCCGGCACCGAGGAGGGGATGCCATCGCCGTGCGTGTCGTGCTCGCGCTGCTCGCCCTGGCCGCGTGCGACGGGCCGCTCGCCGCGATCGACGCCGGCCCGGCGGACGCGGGCCCGGCGCGGCCGCCCGAGACGATCGGCCCCGCCGCGCGTCCCGCGCGCTTGTTCACGCCCCCCGCGCACGACGGCGTGACCGCGCTCCCGCTCGTCGTGCTGCTGCACGGCTACACCGTCGACGCGATGCTCCAGGACCTCTACTTCGGGCTCACGCGGCTCGCGCGGCGCGAGGGGCTCTACGTGCTCCTGCCCGACGGGACGATCGACGCCGACGGAGAGCCGCACTGGGACGTGCTCGGGCTCGCCGTCGACGATCACGCCTACCTGCGGGGGCTGATCGAGGAGGCGCGCGCGCTCGTGCCGACGGATCGCGTCTTCGTGCTCGGGCACTCGAACGGCGGCTTCATGGCGTACCGCCTCGCCTGCGACTCCGCGGACCTCGTGCACGGGATCGCGAGCCTCGCGGGCTCGGACGCGATCGCGGGCTGCGCGCCGAGCGCGGACGTCGCGGTGCTCCAGATCCACGGCGACGCGGACGACACCGTGCTCTACGCGGGCGGCACGATCGCGGGCCTCGACTACGGCGCGGCCGACGCGACGGTGGCCGCGTGGGCCGCGCGCCTCGGCTGCACGGGGACCGCCGAAGGGGCGCGGCTCGATCTGATCGCCGATCTCGACGGGGCCGAGACGCGCGTCCTCGATCACACCGGTTGCAGGGCGGGCGCGTCGCTCTTGACGATGGAGGGCGCGGCGCACATCCCTGCGCTCACCGCGGACTTCACGCCGACGGTGATCGGGTGGCTCCGCACCCACGCGCGGCCCTAGCTGATAGGACGAGCGGGCGTGCGAGATCAGCCGTCGGCATCGTCCGGCCCGAACACGCGGCCGTGCGCGATCCACCGCGCGACGTCGGGCTCGGAGGCGCGGACGAACGCGGCGATGCATGCGCCGATCGTGCAGGCGCTCCACGCCGCGATCGTGTAGAGCGCCCACGTCCACGGCGCGAGGCCCCCGAGGAGGCCGCCCGGATGCGCCGTCGCGCCGAGCGCGATCGTGCCGAGCCCGAACGCGACGAGCGCCCAGCCCGCCGCGTCGAGCGCGCCGAGGATGGCGAGGCGTCGGACCCACAGCACCGACGACGGGTCCCGCGCGAGCGCGGCGAGGCCGCCGAGGAGGAGCGAGAACACGCCGTCGACGAGGAAGCCGAGCGCGCTGCACGCGTCGGCGCCCCCCGCGAGGAAGAACACCGCGAGCGCGATGCGCCCCGCGCCGCCGAGCCCCCCGAAGAGCCCGACCGCGAAGAAGGCCGTCTCGAGGCGCCCTCGCGGATCGTCCACGCGGCCAGCATGCCCGATGCGAGCGCCGCCGCGATCGTGCGAAGCTCCGCGCATGTCGCTCTTCCGCGCCCTCCTCGAGCGCCGCCGCCTCCCCGGGCCCCTCACGACCTACGTCCAGGGCGTCGCGTGCTTCTACCTCGCGTTCGGCCTCTCGACGCTCGCGTGGCCTGGACAAATGCAAGTCGTCTTCCAGGCGCGCCCGTTCGTCGGCGACGAGGAGAGCCTCTTCCGGGTGCTCGGGATGACCGTCGCCGTGATCGGGTGGATGCACCTCTTCGCGGGCCGCGACGCGTCGAGGCCGGTGATCGCGGCCAGCGTGATCGATCGGCTGCTCGTCCCCGCGGTGCTCGTGCCGCTCGCGCTCGACGGGGTCTTCCCCGTCGTCCTCGCGATCTTCGCGGTGCTCGATCCGATCTTCGCCCTCGTCGCGTGGGCGCTCCTCGTGCGCGCGGCTCCGCCCGCGCCCGAGCCGTAGCGCCGCGTGATGATGCTCTCGAGGTGGTCGGCCGAGTGCGCACGCCGTGGAGCGCGCAGCGCTCGATGAGGAGCGGCTCGTCGGTCGAGAAGGAGCGTCGGCGTCGCACACGGGTTGACTTCGGCGCGCCGCGCGGAGAGCGTGCCGGGCCGATGAAGATCGTCGACGCCGAGACGGCGCTCGGGGCGGTCCGCTCCGGGATGCGCGTCTACCTGCACGAGGCGAGCATGGCGCCTCGGTCCCTGATCGAGGCGCTGACCGACCGCGCGCGCTCGCTGCGCGCCGTCGAGGTCGTGCACCTCCACACCAACGCGCCCGCGCCCTACGTGGCCCCCGACCTCGAGGGCCACGTCCGCCACAACGCCCTCTTCTGCGGGCCCAACGTCCGCGAGGCGGTGCAGGACGGGCGCGCCGACTTCACCCCGGTGTTCCTCTCCGAGATCCCCGGCCTGTTCTCGGACGGGACGCTCCCCCTCGACGTCGCGCTGATGCAGCTGTCCCCGCCCGACCGCCACGGCTTCTGCCGGCTCGGGCTGTCCGTCGCGACCGCGCGCGCCGCGGTCGACCACGCCACGATCGTGATCGCGGAGCTCAACCCGCGCGTGCCCCGCACCCTCGGGCACACCGGCGTGCACGTCAGCCAGATCGACTACGCGGTCGAGGTCGACCGCGAGCTGCCCGAGGTGCCGGGCCCCGTGATCGACGACGTGGCGCGCCAGATCGGCGAGCACATCGCGCATCAGATCCCGAACGGCGCGACGCTCCAGATGGGGATCGGCGCGATCCCCGACGCGACGCTCGCGGCGCTGCACCACCACGAGGATCTCGGGATCCACACCGAGATGTTCTGCGACAACCTGATCCCGCTCGTCGAGTCCGGCGCGGTGAGCTGCCGGAAGAAGACGCGCTTCGAGGGCCGGATCGTGGCGAGCTTCGCCATGGGGACGAAGCGGTTGAACGAGTTCGTCGATCAGAACCCCTTCGTGGAATTCCACCCGAGCGAGGTGGTGAACGACCCGGTCGAGATCGGCAAGCAGCACGTCATGATCGCGATCAACTCCGCGATTCAGATCGACCTCACGGGCCAGGTCTGCGCGGACTCGATCGGCGACAAGATCTACAGCGGCATCGGCGGGCAGATGGACTTCATGCGCGGCGCGATGTGGAGCCCGGGGGGCAAGGCGTTCATCGCGCTCCCCTCGACCGCGAAGGACGGCGCGCTCTCGCGGATCGTGCCGCGGCTCGATCCGGGCGCGGGGGTCGTCACGACGCGCGGCCACGTGGAGTACGTGGTGACCGAGCACGGCGCGGTCGATCTGCGCGGCCGCACGCTCCGGCAGCGCGCGGAGATGCTCATCTCGATCGCGCACCCCGATCACCGCGCGGAGCTCCGGCGCGCCGCGCAGGAGCGCAAGATCCTCTGCTGACGTGGTAGAGATCGGACGTGCTCGCGCACCCGCTCTTCGTCGTCGGCGCGATCGTGACCGCGCTCGGCTTCCTGGCCTTCGCGGGGGCGCTCTTCTCGCACGGCGGTCTCCCGAAGAGCCAGCAATTCCGGGTGATCGGCGCGCTCCTGCGCGGCGACCACGGCCCGCGGCCGCGCCTGGTCCTCGTCGGGGGCTTCCTCGCGATGATCGCGGGCGCGTGCCTCTTGTTCGGGGGAGTCGCGAGCCGGGATCGCGCACGCAACGAAGCTTGCGAAGCGCGGTGCCGCGAGCTCGGCCACCCGCGGAGCCGGATGGGCCCCAACTCCGACCGCGACGAGCAGAACCGCCGTACGTGGTGGGTCGCCTGCATCTGCGAGGGCGGCGCGGGCGAGCCCATCGAGCTGCGCGCCGACGACCTCGTGCCCTGAGCGGCCTCAGCGCCGCATGAGCGCCGCGACCGCGCGCGGCTCGGCCTCCGGCGACGCCGCGAGCGCGTCGTGCACCCGGTCGTGGTCCGCGGGGCTCCGATTCTGCGAGAGCTTGTACTTCCCCTCGAGCGACGCG
>JAYRVK010001243.1:0-3751 GCA_041918555.1 Sandaracinaceae bacterium | reverse complement strand
TCGGCGCCGCCGGCGTCGCCTGGGGCGCGAACGTCGTCTTGACACGCGCGAGCTTCGACGCGGTCGCGCCGACCGCGGCGCGGATCGAGGCGCTCGGGGGCCGGGAGCTCCAGCTCCTGCGCCTCAAGCCCTCGGGGCGCGGCCGCCTCGACTACCTCGCCAAGCGCCTCGCGCCGGCGCAGATCGCGCGGTTCCCGGCGCTGCTCGCCTCCCTCTCGCGCGAGCGCGCGCTCGGCGTGCGGATCGACTGCGCGCTCGTGCCCTTCCTCGTCGCCGACGACGATCTCGCGCCCGAGGCCCTCGAGCGCTTCGGCGTGATGGGCTGCGAGGCCGGCCGGTCGCTGCTCGCGGCCGGCGCGGACGGCCGCAGCATGCCGTGCTCGTTCTGGCGCGCGCCGGGCGCGCCGCTCGAGGACGCGTGGCGCGAGGACGCGACGCTCGAGCGCTTCCGCGCGCACCGCGCCGGTCTCCCCGAGCCGTGCGCGTCATGCAGATTTCACACGGCGTGTCGGGGCGGTTGCCGTATCGTCGCCGCGCACGTCGGCGGCGAAGCGTTCGCCCCCGATCCCGAGTGCCCGCGCGTGGTCGCCGCGCGCGCGGCCGTCTCCGCCCCCACCTCCCACGCGCCACCGACATGAGCCGACCTTCTCCCCGCGTGACCGCCTCGCTCGCCCTCGCGCTCGCGGCGCTGAGCGCGAGCCCCGCGCACGCGCAGATCCGCGTCTGGTCCGACGGCGAGACCCCCGAGGAGGGCGCGCCCGCGCCGGTCGGCCCCACCCGCTTCCTCGACCTCACCGGCTTCGCGCAGCCCGGCTTCATCGTCCGGATGGACGACGACTTCGCCGGCCGCACCGACGACAGCTTCTGGCTCCAGCGCGCGCGCGTCGGCGTGAACGCGCAGCTCTTCGAGTGGCTGCGGATGCGCATGGAGATCGAGTTCAGCCCGGTGACGCTGCTCCAGGACGCGTACCTCGAGGTCGTCGCGCACCCCGCGTTCCAGCTCCGCGTCGGCCAGTTCCTCGTCCCGTTCCTGCGCGCGTTCAGCTTCAACGAGCTGAACCTCGGCTTCCTCGATCGCCCGATCTACGTGCCGATCAACCCCGACCGCGCGTTCATCCGCTACCTCAACCCGCGCGACGTCGGCGCGATGGCGCACGGCCTCGTCGGCGACCCGTCGCCCGCCTCGACCGACCCGGTCTTCCAGTACGAGGTCGGCGCGTTCATCGGCCGCGGCCCGAACATCGCGCAGAACGACGACGAGGTGTTCCTCTTCGCGCTGCGCTTGCAGCTCCACGTCCTGGGCGTGCCCGAGGGCTTGTCGCAGGAGAGCGATCTCGCGCGCAATCAGAGCGCGCGCGTGGCGATCGCGACGAGCGCGTACTCGAACTGCGACGACCGCGGCAACTGGAACCGCGGCTTCGCGATCGACTCCGAGCTGCGCTGGAACGGGCTCTACGCGTCCGGCGGCTTCGTGTGGTTCCGCAACAGCGCGGGCAGCGCGTTCTTCGCCGAGGCGAGCCAGTGCCGCGGCAATTTCGACGACACGGGCGCGCCGCTCGACTTCGTCAGCCGCGGCGCGCACCTGCAGGTCCAGTACGTGCTCGATCGGGCCATCTTCCCCGTCGAGGGCATGGATCTCGAGCTCCTCGCGCGCGTGGACTGGGTCGACGCGAACAGCCCCTACGACGACTCCGACCCGCTGTTCGGAGGCGGAAGCAGCTCTCCGGGCTACATTGCTCCGGCGAACTTCACCGACTCCGACAACCCGCCGACGCGGTGGCGCCTCACCTTCGGGATCAACTGGTTCCCGACCGGCGATCAGCAGCTCCGCCTCGGGATCAACTACCAGCACAACCGCGAGGACGAGACCGTCTTCACCCCCGAGGGCTTCATCCTCGCCATCTCCAATGACATCTTCTGGATCCAGCTGACCGCAGGCCTCTGAGCTCATCGATGAACCGCCGTACCGCGCTCTCGCTCCTCGTGATCCTCATCCTCGCCGGCTGCGAGGAGACGGGCCTCATGCGCTTCGACGCGGGGACGACTCCGCCCGACGAGGACGCGGGGGAGCCCGCGCTGCGCCAGCTCACCTACACGCCCGAGGGCTGTGGCTACGAGGTCTCGACGCCGGAGGTCGGGTCGACCGGTCGCAGCGAGGACGTGTTCGACGACGCGAGCCCGACGCTGCATCACGTGCACGCCAGCTGGGCCGGCCCGAGCCACAGCACCTTCGCCGTGAACTGGGAGACCGCGTCGGGGACGCTCGCGTCGCGGATCCTCTATGGGACCGACCGCGCCGCGGTCGAGGCGGCCGACGACGTCGCGGGCGACGTGATGGGGCAGGCCGGCCACACGATGTTCTATCGCGCGATGATCGGCGGAGGCCCCGGCACGCGCCTGCACGAAGTCCACGTCTGTGGCCTCACGCCGGACACGACCTACTTCTACAAGGTCGGCGGGCCCGGGCACTGGAGCGAGGTCCTCGAGACCGCGACCGCGCCGCCCGTCGGGAGCACGCAGCCGTTCTCGTTCGGGGTGACCGGCGACAGCCGCAACAACCTCGAGAACTCGTGGCCGATCAGCCAGCGCCGGATGGACGAGGCCGGCGTGGACTTCCAGGTCTTCAGCGGTGACGCGGTGTTCCTCGGCCCGAACCAGAACGACTGGCGCGAGTTCTTCGAGGCCACCGTCGACGACTTCGCGGTCACCGACTTCCTCTCTCGCGCGCCGTTCCTGATGGCGAACGGCAACCACGACCAGCTCGCGGTGAACTACGTCGCGCAATTCGCCTTTCCACAGGAGCTCACCGAGGGAGAGCGCGCGCAGGGCGAGGAGTGGTACTCGTTCGACTACGCCAACGCGCACTTCGTGATGCTCAACGACACGGTGAGCGACTCGGCGGTGTTGGCCGGCGCGCAGGCGGACTGGCTCCGCGCGGATCTGGGGCGGGTCGATCGCACGATGCAGCCGTGGATCTTCGTGACCCACCACCGGCCGTTCTACACGTGCCGCTCCACGCACTCGCCCGACACCGCGCTCCGCGCGGCGTGGCAGCCGATCTTCGACGAGTTCTCGGTCGACATGGTGCTCACCGGGCACAACCACGTCTACGAGCGCACCGTGCCGATCCGAAACCTCGAGGGCGGCGAGGGCGTGGTCGCGCCGCAGGGCGTGAACGGCGTGCCGACCTACGACGCGGCGGGTCTGCCGAGCGGCACCGTGTACATCGTCGCCGCCGGCGTCGGCGCGGAGCTCTACGAGGTCTCGACCGAGTGCACGACGTCGTTCGAGGGCACCGCGGTGCGCCCGATCGTGATCATCGAGATCGAGGACCGCACGCTGACCTACACCGCGTACGACGCGATGACCGGCGGGGTCATCGACGAATTCACGCTCGCGAAGTAGCGATGGCGCGGGGGCTCGTCCTCTCCGTGCTGCTCGTCGCGCTCGCGAGCCCCGCCGCCGCGCAGTCACCGTCTGCCCTCCTGCGCGAGGCCATCGACGCCGAGCGCCGCGCGGATCCCGCGGAGGCCGCGCTCCGCCATCGCGCCCTCGTCGACGCGGCGCCGACGTCCCGCCTCGCCGGTCGCGGGCGGCGCCGGCTCGCCTGGCTCGAGGCGCGCTCCGAGGGCGACTACGCGCCCCTCGCCGCGCACCTGCGCTTCCGGGATCGATCGCCGGCCGAGCGCACGGCGTCCGTCGTGCGCGCGTTCGAGGCGGAGGTGCGCGCGTTCCCCGACGGCCTCGTAGC
>JAYRVK010001242.1:0-4662 GCA_041918555.1 Sandaracinaceae bacterium | reverse complement strand
TGCTCGAGCTGCTCGCGCCGCGTCAGGATCGAGTACACGTCGATCGCGAGCTCGCGCGAGAACCGCAGGAGCACGAGGAGCCGCGCGAGCCGCAGGACCTTGAGCGCCCCGACCTGCTCGGGCAGCCACGCGTCGAGCGGCAGGAAGCTCACGAAGGCCGCGACGTCGGCGAGCAGGAACGCGAGCTCGACCCGGCGGCGCGCCCGCGGGTGTCGCGCGATCAACGGCATCCGGATCAGCAGCTCGAGCCCGAACGCGACGGCGAAGACCCAGCGGAAGGCGCGCTCGATCTCCTCGAACGGCAGGAGCGAGAGGACGATCAACCCGATCAGCAGCCCACGCACGATGCGGGACTCGAGGATGCCACCGAGGCGCGTCAACAAAATTTGCTCACTCCGGATCCCGCCCGAGCAGCACGCGCGCGAGCCCCCGCGCGTCGACGCGCGCCTCGGAGACGAGCCCCTCGAGGAGCCTCCGTCCGAGCTGCGCGAGCTCGAGGAGCTGCCGCAGGCGCTGCCGCTGCACCTCCGCGCGGCGTCGGTCCTCGGAGGTCTCGCTCGGACGCGCCTCGAGCGCCGCGAGCGCGCGCTCGAGCGCGCCGACCACCTCCTGTACCTCCACCAGCTCGCGCTGGCGGAACACGCGCGAGATCATCTTCCAGAGGTCACCCTCCGCGGTGAAGTGATCCCGGCGCTCCCCCTGGATCCAGACCTTGCGCACCGTCCCCCACGCGGCGAGCTCGGTGAGCGTCATCGACACCGCGCCGCTGGAGAGCTGGAGGCGCTCGCGGAGATCGTGCGCGCTGAGCGGGCGCTCCGCGAGGTAGAGCACCGTCCACACGCGGCCGAGGTTCCGCTTGAACCCCCAGAACTCCATCACGCGGCCGATGGCGTCGCTCGCGATGAGCTCGCTCGGCCACATGCGGGGCTCGCGCGGGGGCGGCATCGGCCAACCCTCGCGCCCGTTGCCCAGCGGGGTCAAGCACGTAGGCTTCGGGGGTGCGCCGCCTCGCCCCCGCGATCGCCCTCCTCGTCCTCGCCTCCAGCGCGGCGGGGCAGCCCTCCGCGCCCGCGCCCTTCCCCACGTTGCCGCTCGCGGTGACGGTCGCCCTCGAGGGCGGCGCCCCCGTAGTCGACGACGCGTGGGTGGACGAGCAGGTCGCGAACGTCAACACGATCTTCGATCCACACGGAGTGACCTTCCTCGTCGTCGAGCGCCACACGATGCCCGAGGCGCACGCGCGCCTCGAGAACCGGCGCGATCGTCACGCCCTGGGCCACCGGCAGCACGCGCAGCGGATCGACGCCTTCTTCGTGCGCTCGCTCCGCGACGTCGACGAGCCCGACCGGATGCGGATGGGCGTGCACTGGCGCCCGCGCGGCGAGGACTTCGACGCGCGCGCGCACTTCGTGATCGTCAGCTCGATCGCGGGGCCGACCGTGCTCGCGCACGAGCTCGGGCACTACTTCGGGAACGGCCACTCCGACGTACCCGGCAACATCATGAGCTACGAGCGCGGCGACGTGCCGCCGTTCTTCGACGCCGCCCAGCGCGCTCGGATCCGGTCCTCGCTGCGCCGCTTCCTGGGTCGCGCAGAGCTGGTCGCGGCGAGCTCGATCAGTCCCGAACCCGCTCGATGATCACGCCGTCGAACGCCTCGCCGTAGTCCTGATCACCGGCCGCGAGCACGGTGATCTGGAGGTCGCGGTAGCGGTACGCCATGAGCCCGATCGGGAGGACCAGCTCGGCGCCCTCGGCCGGCGCGGCGTCCGTGGCCTGATCCGTGGTCTGGCCCTCGGCCCCCGCCGCCTCGTCCAGGAGCCGATCGAACTCGGCACCGCCCTCGCCCTCGCCCCCCCCCTCGCCTTCGGCCGGCGTCGGCGTCGGCGCGGGCGTCGGCTGAGCCGGCTGGTCGGGCGACGCCGGAGCCGCGTCGCTGTCGGCGGCCTCCTGGTGCATCTGGAGCGGCTGGACCGGCTCGGGCACGAGGTCGATCTGCTGCGCACCCTGCGCGATCTCCTGGATCACCGGCTGGATGCGCTCGAGCGCCCAGTTGATCGCCTCGAAGCGCTGCTGGGGATCCTCGTCGGTGACGACCTGGTGGTGCTCCATCTCGAACCACCGCGAGAAGCCCTTGTCGGGCATCAGGATCTCGGCGCGCTCGAGGCGGCCCTCGTCCATCGTCAGGCGCAGGTACACGTCGACGCGGCGATCGATGCGCGTCGCTCCGGGTACGGGGATGTGATAGAGCTGCCCGTAGTGCTTGATGCAGTACTCGTTCTGCACGCACACCGGCTCGGGCGGCCTCCCGAACGCCTGCGCGAAGTCCGCGTTGCTCCCCGCGATGCGGCGCAGTGAGCTGCCGTAGCCCTGCAGGCCGACCATCGTGCGCGTCCAGTACTGCACGGCGCGCGTGACCCAGGTGCGCGCGGCCTCGGCCGCCTCTTGGCGCTGCCGCTCGCGCAGCGCGCGCTCGGCCTCCGCCTGCTGCGCGGCCGTGTTCTGGATGTGATCGAACGCGTCGAGGCGGGGGCGCGCCTGATCGACGTAGCGGCCGTCCGGGTAGACCTGGAGGTACCACTCGAGGCCCTCGCGCGTGTTCGCAGAGCGCGCCCAGAGCTCCTCCTCGCGCTCCGCGCGGGCTTGCTGCACCTCGGCGATCCAGGCGCCCTGCGGGTGGTGCTCGACGTACTGCTGGAGCGCGACCAGCCGGTCGCGCTCGTCGTGGGCGAGCCGCACGCGGCGGTACGCGCCGTACTCCTCGTGGCTCGCGAACGAGGCGCAGCCCATCAGGCTGACGGCACCGAGGAGCAGAGTCTGAATCGCCCTACGCTTCATCGCGCTCACCGACACAGGTTGCAGTCGTCGTAGGTCATCAGCAAATCCGGCGTGCTGATCGAGACGAGGTCCTCCCGGCTCAAGAGCACGAGGCAGTCGTTCGACTGCGAGTTCGTGGGCTCGCACCCCGGCGGCCACTGCGCCGGATCGCACGCGCCCTGGATCGGGAGCAGGCACTCGTCGAACTGCGCCATCGTGATCCGACCGCCCGCGAGGTCGCGGCGGCACTTCCAGAAGCGCTCGTTGATGCAGTGCTCGCGGGGGTTCGCGATCGGGCTGCTCGCGCCGCAGCCGCCCACGTTGCCGGGCGCGGGCCCGACGATGCACGCGACCACGACGCCGCCGGCCAGCGTGCGCACGATCCAGCCTCGAAGCCTGCGGATCACGGCAACACCTCGTAGTCGATGAGGAAGCCGGCGTCGATCGACACGATGGGGTGAACGGTGTCGCGCATGCCGCCGTACACCGCGAGGTTCGCCTCGGCGTAGATGCCGAAGCCCGCGAGGAACTTGTAGTGCACGGCCGCCGCGAGCTCGCCGCCGATCGTGAAGTCGACGCGCGCGGTGTCGCCGAGGCCCTGCCCGAGGACGAGCGGGATGCCCACCCGGATCTGGACCTGCACCTCATCCCGGTCCGCGCCCATGAGGCGCCAGAGCGGGAGGAGCAGGTGATAGCTCGGGGTGATCACCCACTGTGTCAACGAGGCTTGCCCGGCCGACCCGCTGTCCTGCGAGAGGTTCGTGGTCAGCCCGAGGCCCACGCCGTGCCGGAGCTCGCGTCCCGGCAAGTACACGGCCGCGCCGAGATCGAGGTACGCGGGGGCGATGAACTCGTGCTCGAAGAGCGGGTCGAGGTTCGCGAGCAGCCGGAACCCGATCCCCGCCCCGAGGAAGCCCATGACGCGGAGGGGATCGTCGGAGCTCACGCTCGGCGTCGACGTCTCGCCCCCCCCCTCGCCCCACGCATACCCCTCGCTCGGCTGTGCGGCGGCGGGGTGCGCGGCGAGCGCGACAGAGAGCGCGAGGACCGCTGCCCACACGAAGCTCGTTCGTCCTTGCACGGCGCGCCGACGGTAGTGGACCGACTGGGGGGGGTCAAGCCGTGCTATGAGTGCTCCTCGTGTCCCGCTTCTGGGCAGGGTTTGCCGTAGCGTCGGTGCTCTGGGCGGCCGCCGCCGCGTACCTCTACTTCGCGCTCGGGTTCGGCCCGCCCGCGGACGAGCCGGTCGCGCTCGCGGAGGCGCCCTCCGAGGTCGTGGAGGAGCCGCCGCCGGAGGAGACCGCGCCGCGCCGACGGCGCCGGCGGGGCGCGCGATCGACGCGGCGCGGCGAGACGCCGACGGGCAACGCGACGACCGGCGACGACCTCGGCGAGGACGAGATGCGCACGCTCGACATGGGCGCCAGCGGCGGCGAGCAGCAGCTCCGCGGGGCGCAGATCGACGCGGGCTTCGACACGGTGATGGGCGGCATCCGGCGCTGCCTCGTCCTGATCCCGGGCGACGCCGACGTGCGCGGCCGCGTGACCTTCGGGCTGCGCATCGCGCCCGACGGGCGCGTGACGCGCGTGAGCCTGAGCGGCCCGCGCGCGGCCACCACCGGCGAGTGCGGCGAGTGCCTGCAGCGCGCCGCGCGCTCGATCCGCTTCGACTCCTTCGACGGCCCGGAGATGGTCGTCCGCTACCCCCTCGACCTCGAGTGATCGATGCGCACCGCCTGCTCCGCCGCCCTGATCCTCCTCGCGCTCCCCGGCTGCGGCGCGAGCTCGCGCTCGTCGGAGCGCTCGACCGACGCGCAGAACCGCACGCTCGACGAGACGCGCGCG
>JAYRVK010001241.1:0-1794 GCA_041918555.1 Sandaracinaceae bacterium | reverse complement strand
GGTTGTGGTCGCCGAAGTGGAGCACCGCGAAGGAGTAGTCGGCCGCGTCGTGCGTCACGCGCGAGCGCACCTGCAGCCGACCCGTCGCGAGGCGCGAGCTGCCGGTGAGCGCGACGTCGTGCTCGACGACCTCGGCCTCGAAGCCTCGGAGGGGGCGCGACCAGACGTCCTCGAAGACCGACGCGATCGCGAAGTGCGCCCCCACGTCGGCGAGATCGAGCTGCGAGGGCCGCACGAGCTCGCGGTAGATGCCGTTCGCGTCGCGGTACTCCGCGCGGTTGCTCGGCGCCTCGGCGAGGCGCTCGCGGAAGCGCGTCTCGAGGTCGACGCCGAAGACGCCGTGCGCGAGCTGGATCGCGCGGGCGGCGTAGCGCAGCACCTGGATCGTCTCGAGCCCGCTCGGCTCGTCGAAGAACCACCCGCAGCTCGTGTACATGAGCATGAGGTGGCGCTGCATCTCGAGGAGCGAGAGCGCGCGGCGGCGCCAGCCCTCGTCGTCGAGGCCCTGGATCCCGTGCTGGTCGAGGAGCGCGTCGACCGAGGCGTCGCTCCGCTCGAGGACGACGTGGATGTACGCGTCGCGCGCGGCCCACGGATCCGCGAGGAGGCGCCCGGCCTCGCGCTCGAAGCGCGGCTCGAGCTCGGCCGCGAGCCAGTCGAGCGCCGCGCGCAGCGGCTTGCGCCACTTCTGGTGCCAGCCCGTCCCGCTGTTGCAGCCGCAGTCGGAGCGCCAGCGCTCGACGCCGTGCATGCAGCTCCACGACGTCTGCTCGGCGATCACCGCCTCCCAGGTCGGCGGGTGGCGCTCGAGCATCTGGCCGTAGTTCGTGAGGCTCACCCCGTTCGTCTCTTCGATGCGCCCGAGCGCCGCCGCGAGGGCCATCTCGCCGTACGCGTGGTGGTGCCCGTACGTCTCGCCGTCCGTCGCGATGTGGACGAGCTGCGGCTCCGCGCGTCCGTCGAACGCGCCGAGCAGACGCTCCGCGAAGCGATGCCCGTCGTCGAGCAGGCGCTCGAACGCCACCGCGCGCGAGATCGGTCCGTCGTAGAAGTAGAGCGCGATGCTGCGCCCCGACGGGAGCCGCGTGACGTAGCCCCGCCGCGGATCGACGCGCTGCCCGCGCGTGTCGACCCACTCGCCGTTCGGCGCCCTCACGCGCGCGCACTGGTGCGGCGCGAGGATCGTGTACGCGACGCCGTGCTCGGCGAGCACCTCGAGGCTCGCGGTGTCGACCGCGGTCTCCGCGAGCCACATCCCCTCCGGCCGCCGGCCGAAGCGCCGCTCGAAGTCGGCGAGGCCCCAGCGCACCTGCGTCACGCGATCGCGCGGCGTCGCGAGCGGCATGATCATGTGGTTGTAGACCTGCGCGATCGCCGAGCCGTGCCCGCCGAAGCGCGCGATGCTCTCGCGGTCGGCCTCGAGCACCGCGGCGTAGACCTTCGGGCGCTGCTCCTCGAGCCACGACAGCAGCGTGGGCCCGAGGTTGAAGCTCGTGCGCGCGTAGTTGTTCGTGATCGCGACGATGCGGCCCTGTCCGTCGAGGATGCGCGCCGCGGCGTTCGGTCCGTAGCACTCGGTCGTGACCCGCTCGTTCCAGTCGTGCGCGGGCCACGCGCTCTCCTGGCGCTCGACCGCCTCGAGCCAGGGGTTCTCGCGCGGCGGCTGGTAGAAGTGGCCGTGGATGCAGACGTAGCGGGGCCCGCTCACGCCGCCCCCGTCGGCTTCAGCCAGATCGCCGCGAGCGGTGGCAACGTGAGCCGCACCGACTGCGCGCGGCCGTGCGCCGCGTGGGC
>JAYRVK010001240.1:0-2868 GCA_041918555.1 Sandaracinaceae bacterium | reverse complement strand
GACATCCCGTTCCCCGGCGACGACATCCCGTTCTGAAGCTCCGCGCGGGATTGCGGTCGTGAGGCGCGGAGACCAGAGTCCCCGGCGTGCCCCCCGGCTTGCGCATCGGGCTCTTCGTCGTCGCGGTCCTGATCCTCGCGGGCGCGACGAGCGTCTACGTGTTCCGGCGCGGCGCGAGGGTCTTGCGGCTCGGGCGCGGCGGGCGCTGGGTCTTCGGGATCCTCCTCGCGCTCGGTCCGGCCGCGATGCTCGCGGCGCGCTGGCTCGAGAGCGTGCTCCCGCGCGAGGTCGCCGAGGGCCTCGGCGTCGGCGGCGGGACGGTGATCCTCGGGGTCTGGATCTCGACCGTCCTGCTCTGGGCCGTGGATCTCCCCTTCGCGGTGCACCGCGTCGCGCGGCGACGCCCTCGGGAGTCGCTCGTCCCGGAGGTCGGTCCCGCGCCCCCCCCCTCGAGCGAGTCGCCCGCGATCTCTCCGCCGCCGCTCACGCGCCGCGAGCTCGTGCGCACCGCGGCGACGAGCGCCGCGCTCTCGGTCGGCTTCGGCGCGTCGGTCTACGGCTCGTTCTTCGGCCGCCACGACTACGACGTGCCCGAGATCGCGCTGCCGATCCCGGGGCTCAGCCCGCGGCTCGACGGCTATCGCGTCGTCCAGCTCAGCGACCTCCACTTCGGGGTCTACGTCGGCGACGCGGAGCGCCGGGCCGCGGTCGAGCTCGCGCGGCGCGCGCGGCCCGACCTCGTCGTGCTCACCGGGGACCTCCTCGACCACGACGCCGCGTACGCACCCCAGCTGGGCCGGCTCGTGCGAGAGCTCGAGGCGCTCGGCGCGCGCGACGGCGTCACCGTGATCCCCGGGAACCACGACTACTACGCGGGCGTCGAGGCCGTGCTCGGCGCGTGCCGCGACGGCGGCGCGCGCATCCTCTCGCACGATGGTCGGGTGCTCCAGGACGGCATCGCGCTCGTCGGCGTCGACGACGTGTGGTCGCGCCGCAACGGCTACGGCGCGGGGCCCGATCTCGCGGCCGCGCTCGCCACGGTCCCGGAGGACCTGCCGCGCGTGCTCCTCTGCCACAACCCGGTGTTCTTCGAGGAGGCGCGGGGGCAAGTCGCCTTGCAATTGAGCGGGCACACCCACGGCGGGCAGGTGAACCTCGGCGTGCGGCCCGCGGACCTCGTGCTCCCGTACGTGAGCGGGCTCTATCGCGAGGAAGGCTCGTTGCTCTACGTGAACCGCGGCTTCGGGACCGCGGGGCCACCGGCGCGCGTCGACGCCCGCCCCGAGGTCACCGTCGCGGTGCTCACCGCAGCGTGAGCATCGCCGCCTCGAGCGCCGCCGTGAGCTCGGCCGCGCCGAACGGCTTCGCGAGCAGTCGAGTCTCCGCGCGCGTGCCCACCAGCTCCGCGCGCGGGTAGCCGGACATCAGGACGACCGGGCGGTCCACGACGCGCTCGAGGAGGGTGAGCCCGCTCCCGTCGGCCATCACCACGTCGGAGAGCAACAGATCGAAGGGCTCACCCGCGTCGATGAGCCGCAGCGCCTCGGTCACGCCGCCGGCCTCGATCACCTCGTGACCCACCCCGCGCAGCAGCGCGTGGACCGCGCGACGCACCGCCGGGTGATCGTCGACGAGCAGCACGCGCAGCGCATGGACCGGCGCGCGCGCGGGGGCGCTCGGCGCTGCGTCGCTCGCGCGAGGGAGCAGCACCTGGAAGCAGCTCCCCGCGGCGCCGGACTCGACCCGGACCTCGCCGCCCCAGGCCGACACGTTCCCGTACACCGTCGAGAGCCCGAGCCCGGTCCCCTCCCCCGCCAGCTTGGTGGAGAAGAACGGCTCGAAGATCTGATCGCGCAGCGCCTCCGGGATCCCCGGGCCCGTGTCCGCGACCTCGATCCGCACCGCGCCCTCCCCTTGCGTGCCCTGCGCGTGCACGCGCAGCTCGACCGCGCCGCCGCGGGGCATCGCGTCGCGCGCGTTGAGCACGAGGTTCATCACGACCTGCGTGAGCTGCCCCGGGTCCGCGAGCACCGGCGCGGGCTCCGAGCCCGCGTCGAGGAGCAGCGGGTGCTCGGGCCCGAGCAGACGGCGGAGCAGCGGGGCGAGCCGCTCGAGGTGCGCGGCGGCGTCGAGGCGCTCGAGCTTGCGCGGTCGATGCCGGCTGAAGCTGAGGAGCTGCGCGGTGAGCTCCGCCCCGCGCTGGGCCGCGTCCACGATCTCCTCGACGCTGCGCGCGTCCGCGCCCCTCGCACGCAGACCCTCCGCGCCCCCGAGGATCACCGTGAGGAGGTTGTTGAAGTCGTGCGCGACCCCGCCCGCGAGGCGACCGAGCGCCTCGAGGCGCTGCGACTGCTGGAGGCGATCCCGGAGCGCGCCCTCCTGCGCCGCCGCGCGCTTGCGGTCGGAGACGTCGCGGATCACCGCCACGACCTCGCCCTCGGTGAACGCGGTGACGTGGACCTCGACGTCGACCAGCGAGCCGTCCGCGTGCCGGAGGCGCCGCTCGACCGCGTAGCGTGGCTCGGTCGCGAGCCGCTCGATCCGCATCGGGTTGCGCTCGAGATCGTCGATCGCCTCGGACGGCTTCATCGCGAGCACCTCCTCGCGCGTCCGACCGAGCATCTCGCAGAGCCGGAGGTTCACGTCGCGCGGCATCGCGTCGCGGCCCATCACGAGGACGCCGTCGGCGATCGCGTCGAAGAGCGTCCGATAGCGGGCCTCGCTCCGCGCGAGCTCGCCCTGCGCGGCGAGCTCGGCGGTGCGATCGCGGAGCGTCGTGACGCGAAGCACCTGCCCCCGCAGCTCTACGCGCCGCCCGCGCACCTCGCCGACGAGCCGCGTCCCGTCCTCGCGCACGAGCGTGGCGGT
>JAYRVK010001239.1:0-8306 GCA_041918555.1 Sandaracinaceae bacterium | reverse complement strand
GGACCCGCTCCCCGCGCCGGAGCCCGCGGCGCGGCGCCGCCCGACGCCGACCCTGCGCGCGCCGCGCCCGCGCCGCGGTCGCGGGCGCAGCGGTCGGCTGACCGTCGATGACTTTTGAGCGCCGGGTCACGCGTGCCGTAGACTCGCGCGGGTGGTGCGGCGAGCAGCTCTGACCGCGATCGCCGTCGCGGCCGCCGCGGCGGTGTCCGCGACGGGGCTCGCGCAGGAGCCCCCGCGCGAGTACGCGGCGATCATCGAGGACGCGGTCGACGAGTTCGACGACGGCCGCTGGGCCGAGGCCCGCGCACACTTCGAGCGCGCGCACGCGCTGTTCCCCAACGCCCGCACGCTGCGGGGGATCGGGATGTGCGCCTTCGAGCTCCAGGACTACCCCGACGCCGTGCGCTTCCTCGATCGCGCGCTCGGCGACGCCCGCCGCGCGCTCACCGACGCGCAGCGCGTCGAGACCGAGGCGCTCCTGGCCCGCGCGCGGACCTACGTCGGGCACTTCCTGTTCACGACCCGCCCGCCCGGCGCGGAGCTCCGGATCGACGACGAGGTGCCCGCGATCGAACGCGACGGACGCGTGACGCTCTCGGTCGGGGTCCACGCGGTGGTCGTGCGCGCTCCGGGCCACCGCGAGGCGCGGCGCCGGCTGGAGGTCGGCGGCGGAGAGGATCGCGAGATCGCGATCGAGCTCCCACCCTCCGGGCTCGGGAGCCCTCCGCTCGTCTCCGTCGCCCTCTTCGTCGCGGGGGGCGCGGCGCTCCTCGTCGAGCCGTTCAGCATCGGCTGGTGGGTCGATCGCGACGGCGCCATCGCCTCGTGCGCGAGCCCCCCGGCCGGGCTGCGCTGCGACAACGCGCACGTCCTCGCGGAGCAGCGCGACGCGGCCATCGCGACGAGCGTGGCGGCGGCGGCGACGGGCCTGGCGCTCGCCGCGGTGGGGCTGGTGTTCTGGCTCGCGGGCGAGGGGAGCGCGGGCGAGGAGGACGCGCTCGCGTGCGGGCCGGGGCCGGGCGGCGTCGGCTGTCGGTTCTGAGCTGCTCACAGCGCCGCGGCCAGGAGCCTCGCTACGTCGAGGCGCGCCTCTTCCAGCGCGAGGCCCGCGCGCCGCGCGATCGGGCGGAGCGGCGGCGGCAGCGCCATCGGCGCGTTTCCGCCCGTGATCCAGATCGCGAGCCGCGCGCGCACCGCGATCGCGAACGGCGCGCCGACCCCGACCACGAACGAAGAAGGAGCACCGAGCGCGGCGAGGCCCGCGAGGAGCGCGTCGGGGTGCGCCAGCAGGTGCGTGCCGCGGGGCTCGTGACCCGGCGCGTGCCGGAGCACGACCTCGACGAGCGAAGCGCCCGGGCGCGCGGCGGCCAGCGCCTCGGCGAACGCCCGCTCACCCGGGCCGAAGACCGAGATCACGGTCGCTCCCGGCCACGTCAGCGGCCCTTCCAACGCCGGCAGATCGGGCCGCTCGAGCGGGGTCGCCACGCGCTCAGTCGGGCCGCTCGACCGCGAGGCCGTCCGCCTCCCAGTGGAGGAAGCCGCCGTCGAGGAACCCTACGTCGACGCCCGCGCCGCGGAGATCGCCCGCGGCCTCCTTGGCGCCGTCCGTGGTGCGGTCGTAGAGGACGCGGAGGCGCCCGTCCGCCGGCTGGAGCTCGCTGGCGCGCGCGCGGAGCTCTCCCTTCGGCACGTTCACTGCGGTCGGGATGCGCGTGCGGCGCCACGACGAGGCGTCCCGGATGTCCACCGGGACGACCCGCCCCTGCTGGATGAGCGCCGCGAGCTCCGCGGGCTTGAGCTCCGCCGCGTCGGCCGGGAGGACCGCGCGCACCATGTCGAGGATCGCGGCCTTCGGGAGCACGCCCTGCTGGAGATCCGCGATCTGCCCGCCCGCGATGAGCGCGAGCGTGGGGATCGACTGGACCCGGAAGGCGCGCGCCACGCCGGGGCTCTCGTCGACGTTGACCTTCACGACCTTCAGCTTGCCCGCGAGCTCGCGCGAGACCTCCTCGACGATCGGCGACAGCTGCTTGCAGGGCTGGCACCAGTCCGCGTAGAGGTCGACGAGGACGGGCAGCTCGGAGCGGAGCACCTCTTGCTCGAAGGTGCGATCGGTTACCTCGTGGACGGCCATCGGCGCGGATTTAGTGCGCGGGGGGCTCGTCGGCAACGGGGCGCTGCCACCCGCCGAACGCCGGATCCCCCGGGAGCCGCCCCTCCGCGTCCAGCTCGACCCGCATCACCACGCGCTCGCGCGTGCCCGGGGTGGTGTGGATCCGGAGGTCGCGATCGATGATGACCGCCTCGAGGCGCTGCGGGCTCGCGGCGATCATCGCGAGCGCGCGCTCGGGCCCGAGGACGAACGCGGCGGTCGAGTACGCGTCGGCGTAGACGCCCTCCTCGGCGAGCAAGGTGACTTGCATCGTGCGGGTCGCGGGCAGGCCCGTCGAGAGATCGATGATGTGATGCCAGTGCCTCCCCTCGTCGTCCACGAACGCGTGCTCGTAGTCCCCGCTCGTGGAGATCGATCCGCTCGAGGCCTCGAGGAACCCGATGTAGGTGGCGGGGTCGCGCGGGTGCTGGATCCCGACGCGCCAGGGCCGGTCGCCGCGCATGCCGTGGACCGAGACCTGACCGCCGCCGAAGAGCATGTAGCTCTCCGCGCCGCCCTCGCGCAGGATCGCTCCAGCGCGATCGAGCGCGTAGCCCTTGGCGATGCCGCCGGTCCCGATCGCCATGCCGGTCCGGCCGAGGCGCACGGTGGATCCCTCGACGACGACCTGCTCCCAGTCGACGAGCGGGAGGCGCGCGCGCACGTCCTCGAGCGGCGGCACGCGCTCCTCGCCCGGCTGGAAGGTGTAGAGCCCGCGGAGCGCGGCCCACGAGAGATCGAAGGCGCCCCCGCTCGCGCGCGAGACCGCCCGCCCCGCGCTCACGACCGCGAGCGTGTCGGGCCCGACCGCCACCGCGGCGCCGCCCGCGGACGCGTTGATCCGGGAGATCTCGCTGTCGGGCTGCCACTCCGACAAGACCCCTTCCAGTCGCGCGATCTCGTCGAGCGCGCGCTCGAGCAGGGGGCCGGCGAGCTCTTCCTCCATGCCGTAGGTCGTGACCTGGAAGACGGTGCCCATGATCGGGCGCTCGCGACGGACGAGCGGTCCGTCCGAAGCGGGCGTCGGGGGCGCCTCCTCGCGCGGGCGCGCGGGCTCCGGATCCGCAAGCTCGACCGGCTCGAGGTGATCCTCGGCGTCGCTCCCGCAGCCGGCCGCCGCGAGCGCGAGGGAGAGCGCGCAGACTCGCCTCACGGGAAGCGGACTTGGAAGCCGCCGCTCACGTCCGGCGAGATCCCGAACGAGCGCAAGAACAGGATGTTGACGCCGATCTCGACGTAGAGGCCGAGGTAGCGGATCGGATCCACGACCACGCCGAACGCCCCGCGCACGCCGAAGTCCACGTCACCCCAGTTCGGGACGATCGGCACGCCGTTCGGGGTGAGGTCGAGGACCAGCGAGGGCGCGAGGTACACCTTCGCGATCGACTCGGGGGAGATGTACGCGCGGATCCCGAGCGAGATCTGCCCGGTGTTGGTCTGCGTCGGCTCGACCTGGATCGCGCCGATGCGGCCGCCGAGCACGATCTCCACGTCGGGGGTGACCCCGAAGGACAGGTCGAAGGTGATGATCGTCGAGCCGACGAAGAGGCAGAAGGCGTCACGGTCCGCCGTTTCGACCGCGCCGTTGCAGCGCGGGCCGCCGCTGTAGGCGAGCGCGAACATGAAGGGCACGCCGATCCCCGCGCGGAGCCCGACCTGGTACTCGTGGTCGAGGCTGTCCCCGTCCTCTTCCTCCTCCTCCTCTTGCTCGGTACCCTCGCCGGTGCCCTCCTCGGACTCCGCCTCGAACTCCTCCTGCTCGCGGCGCAGCGCGGCCTCGCGCTCGTCGACGACGACCGAGGAGGTGCCCTGCGCGGGCATCGGGTCGCTGGTCGTCGCCTCGCCCGGGCCAGAGGGTGGTGCCTCGTCGGCGTCGTCCGCGGGGGGATCGGCCGGCTCGGGGGTGGCTTCGACCTCGCCCTCGGCGGCCTGGCCGCTCGCAAGGGCGGGCGCGATCGAGAGCGCGATGCAGCACAGGGTGGATGTCCAGCGCATGGCGCGAGGATAACCCCAAAGGCCGGCGTGATCCGAGGGTCCGCGCACGCTAGCTTCCGGGCGATGCGCGCGCGGAGCGTCACGGGCACGGCGATCACCATCGCGGTCGGGCTGATCCTGGCTGCGCTCGCGCCGCGCGCCGCCCGCGCGCTCGGCGAGGCGACCCGCTTCCAGGTCCGCTCGGTGGCCTTCGAGGGGCGCGAGGCGCCGAGGCCGAACGCCGCGCGGCGGCTCGGGGTCGAGGTGCAGAAGCGCACGAGCGTCGACGTGCTCCGCGTGCCGGGGACCTCGCGCCTCGACGACACGTCGATCTACGACCACCCCTTCCTCTACTGGTCGGGGGACACGGCGTTCGGCGCGCTGAGCGGCGCGGAGATCGCGGGCCTGCGGCGCTTCGTCAGCTTCGGCGGGTTCCTGCTGATCGACGACGCGTCGCCCGAGGGGGGGGGCTTCGATCGGTCCGTGCGGCGCGAGCTCGCCCGCGTGTTCCCGACGCGTCGCCTGCGCGCGCTGCCGAACACCCACACGGTGTTCCGATCGTTCTACCTGCTCGATCGGCCGGAGGGGCGCGTGCGCGGTCCCGAGCAGATGGAGGCGATCCAGGTCGCGGAGCGCGTGGCGGTCCTCTACGCGCGCCACGATCTCGGCGGCGCGTGGGCGCGCGACAACCTGGGCACCTGGGAGCACCCCGTGACGCCGGGCGGCGACGAGCAGCGCGAGCGCGCGATCCGGCTCGGCGTGAACATCGTGATGTACGCGCTCTGCCTCGACTACAAGGACGACCAGGTCCACGCGCCGTTCATCATGCGGCGGCGCGGCGGGGGACCCTGAGCGGCGGTGACGGGCACCGTCTTCTCGTTCGGAGCTCCCGGGGGTGCGATCACCGCGGGGCTCCTCGCGGTCGCGCTGGCCGCGCTCGTGGCGCTCGGTCTGCGCGAGCTGCGGGCCGAGCCGCGCCGGTCCCGGCGGGTCGTGCTCGGCGGCGCTCGGGTCCTGACCGCGGCGCTGGCGTGGGCCGTCGCGGTGCAGCCCCGCTGGCTGACCGAGCGCTACGAGGAGCGCGAGGGCCGGCTCGCCGTCCTCGTCGACGTGTCGCGGAGCATGGCGCTCCCGCGCGGCGACGGCTCGCGCCGCGCGCGCGCCCAGGCGCTCCTCGCGCGGTGGGCGGGGCGCGATCGGCCGGACGTCTCGGCGTTCAGCTTCGGGGAGGGGCTCGAGGCGGCGGATCTCGACGCGCTCGGCGGCGAGCTGCCGGCCACCGAGGACCAGAGCCGGCTCGGCGACGCGCTCGCGGAGCTGCTCGCGCAGGACGACGAGCTCGGCGCGGTCGTGGTGGTCGGCGACGGCGCGGATCGGAGCGGCTTCGATCCCGCGCGCGTCGCGCGCGCGGGCGTCCGCGTCCACACCGTCGCGCTCGCCGAGGAGGATCTGCGCGACGACGCGATCGCCGCGGTGCAGGCGGACCCCGTCGGGTTCCTGCGCCGCACCGCGCGCGTGCGGGTGGTCGTGCGCTCGCTCGGCGGGCCCGGCGGGCCGATCCCCGTGACGCTGCGGCGCGACCAGGAGGTCGTGCGCGAGGTCGCGGTGGAGGTCCCCGCGGGCGGCGAGGCGGCCGTCGAGATCCCGTTCACGCCGACCCGCCTCGGGCGCGCCGTCTATCGCGTCAGCATCCCGCGCGCGACCGGCGACGCGGTGCCCGAGAACGACGAGCGCGCGTTCCTCGTGCGCGTGGTGCGCGACAAGCTCCGCGTGCTCCTCGTGGCCGGCCAGCCGAGCTGGGACCAGCGGTTCCTGCGCGCGTTCCTCAAGCGCGACCCGGCCACCGATCTCATCTCGTTCTTCATCTTGCGGAACACGACCGACCTCACGATGGCGGGGCCCGACGAGCTGGCGCTGATCCCGTTTCCGACCGACGAGCTCTTCAACGAGCACCTCGGGAGCTTCGATCTCGTGATCTTCCAGAACTTCGAGTACGGGCCCTATCAGATGGCGACGTACCTCCCGCGCATCCGCGACTACGTGATGCGCGGCGGATCGTTCGCGATGATCGGCGGCCCGCTCTCCTTCCATTCGGGCGACTACGCCGACACGCCGATCGCCGACATCCTCCCCGTCGAGCTGCCGCCGCGCTTCGCCACGGGCACGATCGCCGAGGGCGACTTCGCGCCGCGGATCGCCGAGGGGATGGAGCGCCATCCCCTGCTCGAGCTCCTGCCCGATCCGTCGCAGAACGCGGTGGCGTGGGCGCGGCTCTCGCCGCTCGTCGGGATCAACCGCGTCACGCGCGTGCGGCCCGGCGCGTCCGTGCTGTTGTCGCACCCGCGCGAGTCGACCGCGGACGGCGACCCGCACCCCGTGCTGGTGCTCGGCGCGGCGGGGGAGGGCCGCACCCTCGCGCTCACCACGGACACGACGTGGCGCTGGGGCATCACCACCGGCGGCGAGACGGGGGACGCGTCGGCCTACGAGCGCTTCTGGGATCGCGCGGTGCGGTGGCTCAGCCGCGATCCCGCCCTCGAGCCCGCGCGGCTGACGACGGATCGGGAGCGCTACGGCCCGGGGGCGCGCGCGCGTCTGGAAGGTGTCTTGCGCGATCCGCGCTATCTCCCGCACGCGGGCGCGGCGGTGGAGCTCGTCCTCTTCGACGCGGCGGGCGCCGAGGTCGGGCGTACCTCCGCGCGCACCGACGAAGCGGGGCGCGTCGAGGCGACGCTCGCGCTCCCCGAGCGTCCGGGCGCGTACCGAGTCGAGGCGCGGCTCTCCGGGCGCGAGGGCGCGGTCGCCGAGGAGTGGTTGGTGATCGAGGCGGGCGGCGACGAGCTCGCCGACCCGCGCGCGGATCCGGGGCTCCTCGCGCGGCTCGCGGAGGCGACGGGCGGCGAGGCGTGGGCGCGACCGGGCGACGCCCCCGCGCTCGACCGGATCGACACGACGCGCCGCCGCTCGCTCGGCGTGCGGCAGACCGCGCCGCTCGAGGGCGCGTGGGCCTTCGCGGTCGTCGTCGCCGCGTTCCTGACCGAGTGGGTGCTGCGCCGCCGCTGGGGCCGCCGCTGAGGGGAGCGAGCGCCGGCTCGACACGCGATGAGCCTGGATCGTGCCGGGAGGAGGCGAGAAGGAGAGCGGAGGAGGATGCGCCCGCCTCGCGGGCGCGCCGGGGTCGATGGGACCTGCGCGACGTCAGACTCGGTGTGGAGACGGCGAGGAGCGCCGCGGCTCGGTGTGGATCGGCGTGACCCTAACCCGTAGGCACCTTCACGGAGCAACCTAGTAGTAGGCGTCCGCCGGCGGCGTGGGCGCGCTCGCCTTCGAGCACAGCGCGTCGGCGAGGAACCAGAACGCCTCGGCGATCTCCGGGCGGCTGCGCGCGTAGAGCTTCGCGGCCGCGTGGACGTCGAGCACCGCGCGCCAGGCCGCGTCCTCGGCGATCAGGCGGGCAGCGGAGAGCGGGCGAATCTTCTGCTCGAACTCGACGCGCACCGCGTGTTCCTTGGCCGCCGCGCGCTCGGCCTTGCGGAGGAGCGAGCGGAGCCGCGGGGCGGTGACGCGGAAACCGCGCTGCTCGGACCACACCCGCAGCACCTGCTCGACCAGCTCGTCGAAGCTCTCGCGAGGCTTGAGCAGGCTCCGACGCGATTCGGGCGCCAGGAGGACCCGAGGCTTCGTCTTCGCCGCGGTCCGGGTGCCACTCCGAGCGCCGCGCAGCGGAAGGAGGGAAGGATGAGAGGCGAGGAGGTGCGCCCGCGTCGCGGGCGCCCGTAGAGCGTGGCCGCGGCGTGTCCATCGAGGAGCGAGCGTCGGCTCGGCACGACATGGGTGTCGACCGTGCCGGGAGGAGCTCGCCCCGCGGGCGCGCAGCGCCCGCATCCTCCTCGTCTCCCCGCCTCCTCGCCTCCCCCCCGATTGCCGCCCGTCGGGTGGTCACTGCCGCGCCGCGCGGCACGGCGCCGCGATCACCCGCCGCAGGGATCGGGGACACACACCCACCGATCCTCGCCCGCGCCCGTCGGGTGCGGCCGCGCTTCGCAGGAGTAGCCGTCGCGGCAGCCCGTCGGGAAGAGCGTGAAGTCGCAGCGCGCGAGGCAGTGCCGGCCCGCCGTGCCGAGGTCGACGCACGCGGTGAACGCGGTGGCGCCCGCGCGATCGGGACATGAAGTATCGC
>JAYRVK010001238.1:0-2072 GCA_041918555.1 Sandaracinaceae bacterium | reverse complement strand
GTGCTCGTGCTCGGCGGGAGCCAGGGCGCGAGGGTCCTGAACGAGGCGGTGCCGGCGGCGCTGGCCGCGCTCGAGCTCGGGGGGCGCGGCCTCACGGTCGTGCACCAGACCGGCGCGGCGATGCGCGACGAGGTCGCGGCGCGCTACGCGGCGCTCGGGGTGGACGCCGAGGTGACGAGCTTCGTCGAGGACATGGCTCGCGCGTACTCCGCCTCGGCGCTCGTGATCGCGCGCGCCGGCGCGACGACGCTGGCCGAGGTCTGCGCCATCGGGCGGCCGTCGATCCTCGTGCCGTACCCCCACGCGGCGGACGACCACCAGGCGAGGAACGCCGAGGCGCTCGAGCGCGAGGGCGCGGCCGTCGCGATCCGCGAGGACGCGCTCGACGCGGCGCGCCTCGCCGAGGCCGCCCGCACCCTCCTCGACGACGTCGGCGCGCGGCAGGCGATGGCCGACGCCGCGCGGCGGCACGGGCGCCCCGACGCCGCGGCCGCGATCGTCGACGACCTCTTCGCGTGGCTCGGCGGCCGCGCGCGCGAGGCCGCGCCGCACGACGGCAGCTCGCGTAGGGACGACGACGGGAGCTCGCGCTTCGCCACCGTCGACTTCACGGCGCGCCGGCAGATCCGGCGCTCCGCGCGCGACACCGCCCCGCCTCCGCCCGCGTACCTGAAGGTCCTCGTGCCGCACTCGGGCGCGCTCGAGCGGTAGGAATTTCGCCAAGGCTCCGTCCGCGGATTAGAACGGGGCCATGTTCCGAGGTCGGGTCCGGTCCATCCACTTCGTCGGCATCGGCGGGATCGGCATGAGCGGCATCGCCGAGGTCCTGCTCTCGAGCGGCTTCGCGGTCAGCGGCTCCGACCAGAAGGAGAGCGAGGTCACGCGGCGGCTCGCGAGCCTGGGGGCGCGCATCCACGTGGGGCACGCGGCCGAGCACGTCGAGGGCACCGACGTCGTCGTGTACTCGTCGGCGGTGGCCCCCGCCAACCCCGAGCTCGTGCGCGCGAGGCGGCTCTCGATCCCGATCATCCGGCGCGCGGAGATGCTCGCCGAGCTGATGCGGCTCAAGGACGGCATCGCGATCGCGGGCTCGCACGGCAAGACCACCACGACGTCGCTGGTCGCCACCGTGCTGCGCGAGGCGGACCTCGATCCGACGGTCGTGATCGGCGGCAAGCTGAACGTGCTCGGCACGAGCGCGACCGCGGGCACCGGCGACCTCCTCGTCGCGGAGGCCGACGAGTCGGACGGCTCGTTCCTCCACCTGACGCCGGTGATCGCGGTCGTGACGAACATCGACGCGGAGCACCTCGACCACTACCACACGCACGACGCGGTGAAGCAGGCGTTCGCGGAGTTCGCCAACCGCGTGCCGTTCTACGGCCTCGTCGTCGCGTGCCTCGATCATCCACACGTGCAAGACATCTTGCCCCGGATCGAGAAGCGCACCGCGACGTACGGGCTCAGCGCGCAGGCCGACTATCGGGCGAAGAACCCATCCGTCGAGGGCCTGAGCACGACCTTCAGGCTCGTGCGCCGCGGGGAGGATCTCGGCCCGGTCACCGTGCGGATGCCCGGCATCCACAACGTGCTCAACACCCTGGCCGTGGTGGCGGTCGCCGACGAGCTGTCGGTGCCGCTCGAGACCACCAAGCGCGCGCTCGCGGGGTTCGGCGGCGTGCAGCGACGGTTCACGATCGTCGGAGAGCACGACGGCGTCACCGTCGTCGACGACTACGGCCACCACCCCGCCGAGGTGCAGGTCACGCTGGAGGCCGCGCTCCGCGCGTACGGCCGGCGCCTCGTCGTCGCGTTCCAGCCGCACCGCTACTCGCGCACCCATCACCTCTTCGACGAGCTCGTGCGCGCGTTCAACCGCGCCGACGTGCTCCTCCTCGCCGACGTGTACGGCGCGGGCGAGGCGAAGATCGAGGGCGCCACCAGCGACCGGCTCGCCGAGGCGATCCGCCTCCACGGGCACCGCGACGTCACGTGGGTCGGCCCCTCCGAGAACCTCGTCGAGGCGCTCGCCAAGCGCGTCGAGCCCGGCGACGTCGTGATCACGCTCGGCG
>JAYRVK010001237.1:0-1912 GCA_041918555.1 Sandaracinaceae bacterium | reverse complement strand
CGCCGCGGCGATGGACGCGGGGCGCGAGGACGCGGGCGCCGACGCCTCGCTCGCGGGTCCGGACGCGGGGGACGACGCCGCGACCGCGCGCGACGCGGGCAGCGACGGCGCGCTCCCCGACGCGGGCGCGCCTCTCCCGCTCGCGGAACGGAGCGGCTGCTTCTTCACCATCGCGACCGCGGGCGAGAAGCAGCGCGTCGACTTCGGCGCACGCGGAACCGCGTACGACGCGATCGAGATCGAGGTCGACCTCGTGGTGGGCGCGTGGCGCGAGGATCTCTTCGATCGCGATCCGCTGAACCACGTCGCGATCGGCGTGTTCCGAAACGCGCCGACCAGCCGCGAGCGCTACCTCGGCGGCCTCGGCGTCCAGATCAGCCCGCCCGCCGCGGGGCTGCGACCGACCACGCTCTTCTTCGGCCGAGTCGACCTCGAGCCGCGCCCGCCCGGCGAGGGCTACACGAGCTACACGACCTTCCGCGAGCGCGCGCCGTGGCAGAACGGCGTGCGCTACCACGTCGCGATGACCTTCGACGCCGCCGCGCACCGCCAGGTCCTCGACGTGACGCGCGACGGCGCGGCGTTCAGCCACGTCGAGGGCGACATCGCCTACTTCCTCCGCGAGCTCACCGACGACGGGTGGTACCTCGAGCTCGGCTCGGACGAGACGGACGGCCGCGACGTGAGCCCGGTGGGCTGGCAGTTCTGCGATCTGGTCGTGCGCGGGCGCTGAGCGGATCGGGTAGGGTGGGCGCGTGGCCCGACTCCATCTCTTCGCGCTGGCTCCGCTCTCGCTCGCATGCGGCGGGTCGCCGCCGCCGGCGGCGCCGGCGCCCGCGCCCGACGAGCCCGCGCGCTGCGAGGCGCCCCCGCCCGACGCGGAGCGCGCGCTCTCGGTGTACGGCCGCTCCGTCTCGTGGGACGAGCTCCGCGCGATGTACCGCGTGCTCGGGCTGCACGAGCTCGAGGAGGAAGAGCAGGGCTCGGGCGAGCCCGCCGCGTTCGTCCTCGAGAGCGCGATCGCCCGGGAGCTCCTCGTCGAGGAGGGCCTGCGCCGAGGGCTCGCCCTCGACGTGGCCGGTGCGATGGCGCGCGTCAGGAGTGAGCGAATCGTGTTGCTCTCGAGCCACCCTCGGGACGCGGTGCCCGCCGATCTCACGCGTCGCGGGGCCTTCGACGAGAGCGCGCTGATCGACGCGGTGCGCCGGCGCTGGGGTCTGACGATGCCGGTGTTCGCAGAGTGGCAAGGGCGCGAGGCCCTCGCGCTGCGCGCCCGCGACGCGCTCCTCGCGGACGTGAGGGTGGACGACGACGCCGTGTTCGCGGAGTACGCGGCGGACCAGGACTACGCGCGCGTGCGCTACGTGGTGTTCCGCCCGCGGTACTTCGAGCCGCTCCGCGCGGAGCCGGCCGCCCTCGCCGCCTTTCGCGCGGCGCACGCCGCAGAGATCGCGGCGGAGTACGAGCGCGACCGGCACCGCTACGCCGGGCTCGAGGAGGAGCGGCGCGCGCGGCACCTCTTGATCCGGATCCCCGAGGGCACCACCGACGTCGCGGCCCTCGAGCGCCGTGCGCAAGACCTCTTGCGTCAGGCTCGGCGTCGCGGGGCGGACTTCGGGGCGCTCGCGCGCGCGCACAGCGAGGACCCCGGCTCCGCGCCGAGCGGGGGAGACCTCGGGTGGACGCCCCGCGGTCGCATGGTCGAGGAGTTCGAGGCGGCTCTCTTCGAGGCGCGTCGCCCCGGCGTGATCCCGCGCGTCGTCCGCTCGCGGTTCGGCCTCCACCTGATCGAGGTGACGGGGATCCGCGCGGCGGGCGACGTGCCCCGCGAGGAGGCCGAGCGAGAGATCGCGGAGCGGGCCTTCCTCGAGGAGGAAGGCCGCGAGGCGGCGCGGCGCGCCGCCGCCGAGAT
>JAYRVK010001236.1:0-14941 GCA_041918555.1 Sandaracinaceae bacterium | reverse complement strand
GGCGCGCCGAGACCCGAAGGGGCTCGGCGCGTGCGAAGACCGCGCCGCGGGCTCGCGAAGCCGCCGCAGAAGACCCGCGCCAGCGGGGCTTCGGAGGCGCACCTCACTCCGTCCTCGATCAATCGCCGACGCGATCAATCGCGGTCCTTCAGAACCGGTACTCGGCCTTGAGGATCCCGTAGCGCTCGACGTCGTTCATGTCCTCGCCGAGCCCGGTGCCCAGGATGGCGTGCGACTCGCGGTACATCAGCAGGACGGAGACCTCGGGGATGATCTGGAGCCGGACGTGCGCCTCGGCGCCGACATGGAACCCCTCGCCCACCATGCTCGCCTGCGCGAGCTCTTGGCTGAGGTTCATCATGTGCCCGACCTCGGGGACGATCCCGATCGAGAGCGGGGTGTCGGCGACGAAGAAGAAGAGGCCGATGCGCGCGAAGATCCCGTGGAGCGCGTAGTCGGGGATCGAGACCATGATCTCGCTGTCGAGCATCCGGAACGCCCAGCCCGCCTCGAGGCGCAGCTCGGTCGGGTGATCGCCCGGCGCGAGCGGGATGTCGGTGCGCAGGCCGATCGTGAGGTGGTGCGCGCGCATGTCGGTCGTGCGCGTGCTGCCGTCGACGAGGTAGTCCTGCGCCTGCAGCCCCACCGAGGTGGTGTAGCGCGAGACGATCGAGATCCGGAGCCGCGAGCTCGTGTCGGGCCGCACGTAGCCGAGCGCCTGCGCCTGGATCGCGGGGAACGGGACGGTGGTCAGCCGCGCAGGCCCCGCCTCCATCGGCACCGTCGCCTGCCGCTGCGAGATCCCGAGCCCGAGCTGGATCGCGAAGCCCCACTGGCGGTTCTCGACCTCGGAGGGCTCGCCTTCGCCCTCGCCTCCGGCCTCCGCGGGCGGCGGCTCGCCGCCCTCACCCTCGGCGCCGGGCTCGCCCCAGTCCACGGGGGGGGGGAGGCCGCCCTCGCCCTCGCCGCCGCCCTCGCCCTCGCCGCCGCCGCCGCCCTCGTCCACCGCAGGCGCCTCGGTGCCTCCATCGGAGGCGCCGCCCGCGACCTCCTCGAGGTCCCGCAAGACGGTGTGCTGGCTCGCGGCCCGGAGCACCTGCCCGTTGAGCCCGTGCGAGCGGCGCCGCATGAGCTCGCCGGTGGTCCCGCTGTGGTAACGCAGCGTGAGCATGCGCCGCCGGTAGTGTCCGCCGTAGCTCGCGACGACGATGACCTGCGCGCCCTGCGCGGGACCGATCGTGCGGATCGCCTCGAGGTTGCTCGGGTGGAGGCTTCGCTCGGCGGCGGCGCGCGAGTAGCTCTCGTAGGAGACCAGCGTGGCGCGCGTCGCGAGGAGGTTCTCGAGCGTCCGGCGCAGGCGCGTGGGGAGGCTGCCCGACGGGACGAAGAGGACTCGCGGCCCCTCCTGCGCCGACGCATACGCGGGGACGGCGCAGAGGATCGCGATCGCGAGCAGCAGGCGGCGCATGCGGGGTCGTTCAGAGGAGATCGCGGATCTGCCGCTCGAGCGCGACCGCGTCTCCCGCACGGTACCCCGAATGGACGTGGCGGACCACGCCCTGTCGATCGATCACGAAGGTGCTCGGCATCGTCGAGGGCCGATAGCGACCCGCGATCGCGTGGTCCGCGTCGAGCACGACGGGAAAGCTCACGCGCGTGCGCGACAAGAAACCTTGCGCATTGCGCTCCGCGTCGTCCTCGCTCACGCCGATGATCACGAGGCCCTGTCCGCGGTAGCGCTGGTACATCCGCTCGAGCGCGGGCATCGCCTCGGCGCACGGCTCGCACCAGCTCGCCCAGAAGTCGACGACGACGACGCTCCCGCGGTGCTGCGCGAGATCGACGGCGGCGCCGGCTCCGAGCGCGCGACCGGTGAGGGCTGGCGCGCGCGCGCCTTCCTCGAGGGCGGCCACGTACGAGGCGAACAACAGGAGCGCGGCGGCGCCGCCGAGCCCGACCATCAAACTGCTGGAGCGGTCCATGAGCGGCCCCTTCAGCAACGCGCGTGCCCGGCGGGCGTCGCGGTGGCCGCTCCGGTCCTCCCCCTCGAAAGCCCACGATCGCTGGGCCAGCGTGGCGCGCTGAGGTCGCCGGTCCCCGCTCGGAGCGGAGCACGGAGCGCTCGGTGGGGGAGCAGTCTGGGTTCCTAGACCCCGGCCTCGAGCGCTCCGGGTGGGGATCACGGTGGGCACGAATCGTGCGCAGAGCGGTCGCAACCTGGGGACCAACATGCCGTCACGTCACGTCGCGAAGCCCGTGCTGCTCTTACTCGGTTCCATCGCCGGATGCGCGCCGACCGCGTTCGACAACCCGGACGGGTCCATCACCCCGACGGACTGCAACGCGTTCGAGTTCCGCGGGGAGACCTTCGACTGCGGCGCGCTCGATCGCTGCACCGAGACCGACCTCGTGTATCGCCTCGCGTGCTGCGAGTGCGATCCCGCGCTCTGCGATCCCGACCCCACGTGCGACGACGGGGGCCGGCCACCGCCGCCGGGGGAGGTCGAGAGCTGCATGGAGTGCCACAACGGCTCCGACGCGAACGACTACGGCGGCGACGGGCTGAACAACCCGCACCCGTTCCCGGGGATGCCGAACATCCTCTGCAGCGACTGCCACGGCGGCAACCCGAGCGGCAGCGGGCGGCTCGGGAGCCACGTGCCCCCCCCCCCGGAGCTCGGCGATGCGGACAACCTCATCCTCGATCCGGTGGCGTACTTCAACTACAACACCCTCGCCGGCATCGACCACATCCCCGACTACACCGTCGACGGGGAGACGTACACGGCGCTCGAGTGGCTCCAGTTCATGAACCCCGGTGACCTGCGGGTCGTCGCGGCGGGCGAGGGCTGCGGGACTCCGGGCTGCCACGCGGGCGAGCACGCCGAGTGGGTGCCGAACAACGCGATCGGCAACGCGGTCGGGTTCTTCTCCGGCGTATCCTACGCGGCCGGCATCGAGAACCACATCCCCGAGCACCGCGATCTCTGGGAGGACACCGCGGGCGAGTGGGGCTGGCGCGCGCGTACGGACTCGGACTGGGCCGGCGCGTCGGACCGCACCGGGTCGGTCGGCCGCGTCGACGCGCTCCCCGAGAACGGCGTCTACGGCGACCGGAGCGGGATCTACGAGAACGCGCTCTACGACTCGACGCAGCTCCCGAACTACCTCCACGACGGCACGGTCCGCGGCTTCGAAGCGAACCGCGTCGTCGAGGGCTCGCCGCTCGAGACCGTCCTCTTCGAGGCCGTCGCGGTCACCTGCGGCGACTGCCACCTCGGCAGCCGCGGCGCGAACAACCGCTACGGTGACTTCCGCTCGAGCGGCTGCACCGCGTGCCACATGGAGTACTCGGTCGACGGCCGGAGCCGCAGCACGGATCCGAACGTCCCGCGGGACGAGCCCGCGAACCCGGACGCGATCGCGGCGCCCGAGCGCGCGCACGTCGACAGCCACCAGATCCGCAACGTGGCGCGCACGCTCCCGAGCGGCGCGTTCGTGCGCGGCATCTCCGACTACGCGTGCGTCGGCTGCCACCAGGGCTCGAACCGGACGGTCCTGCAGTACTGGGGCATCCGCCTCGATCAGAACGCGGACGTCGCGAACAACCGGCAGTACCCGAACAACCCGGTGAACTTCGAGAACACCGCGGGCGACGATCGCCTCTTCGATCCCGCGGTCGGGAACAACACGTTCAACGGCCGCAACGCGGACCAGTACCTCCTCCACGAGGACTACGACGGCGACAACCGCGACGACACGCCGGCGGATCTCCACCACGAGGCGGGCCTGGGCTGCATCGACTGCCACGGCAGCCGAGATGTCCACGGCGGGACTCGCGGCGACGACACCAGCGGGCGGATCGTCAGCCGCATGGATCAAACGGTCCAGATCGAGTGCCAGAGCTGCCACGGCGGGATCAGCAACTACGCCGCGACGATCCCCTGCCAGACCTACGAGGGGGAGAGCGCGGAGTGCGCGGTCGACCGCGCAGGCAACCCGCTCCGCCACGTCACGCAGGACACCGACGGGAACTTCTTCCTCGTGAGCCGCCTCAACGGGAGCCGCCACTACATCCCCCAGACGCGCGACGTCACCGTCGACAACGGCAAGCGCAACCCGCTGACCCGCGAGGCCGTGTTCAACCCGGTCGGCTCGTACGCGATGGGCCGCGCCGACGGCAGCCCGACCACGGGCACCGGCCCGCTCCAGGGTGACCCGACGCTCGTCACCACCGGCTTCAGCCACACCGACCGGCTCGACTGCGTCGCCTGCCACGCGAGCTGGACGAACAACTGCATCGGCTGCCACCTCGCGAACGAGTACAACGCCGATCCGGCGCAGTTCTTCGTGAGCAACCTGACCGGCGAGCGCATCGTCCAGGCGCAGGCCAACGCGGACTTCACCTACATCACGCCGGTGCCCTTCTACCTCGGCGTGAGCGCGCGCGGGCGCGTGACCCAGGCCGCGGCAGGCATCCAGATGTTCTACCGGTACTTCGACCTCAACGGGGTCGAGTCGCAGGTGTTCGCGTTCAGCGACCGCCAGGGCAACGGCAACAACCCGAACGACCTGGGCCGCGACGCGCACCCGGGCCTGGGACACGACACGATGATGCCGCACTCGATCCGCGGCCGCGTCACGGGTGACCGCGAGGGCCCGCGCTACTGCGTGGCGTGTCACCTGACGGAGGCCGCCATCGACAACTTCGGGGCGGGCTACGCGGCGTTCCGCGCGAACATGGCGAACCGCAACTACGCCGCGCTCGACTTCAACCTCCTGCGCCAGCACATCGGTCAGAACCCCGGCAACCAGCTCAACTCGCCGTACTGGGTGCACATGGTCGCGGGCCTCGGCTCGGGCCTGTTCCTCTTCGACGACACGGGCTGCCCGGAGAACCCGATCGACAACTTCGCAGGCCGCCACTACTGCCCGGACGGCGCCCCGGCCGCGACCTTCGACGTCAACGACGTCGTCTACAACCTCGACGGATTGGTCGAGGCGACCGGCGTGTCCAACGTGGGCACGGCGCACCCGGCCATCGACCCGAGCCGCGTGTCCGAGCTCCGGCGCGGCGCGCTCAACGCAGGCACGAGCGGGCCGCTCGGCGTGGAGCTCATCCAGCTCCTCACCGATCCGGACAACGGGCTCGTGCTCGACAGCTGGATCGACGCGGACGGCCAGCCGCAGGGCAACGCGGCCGGGTTCGTCGACCGCTGACCCACCGCTCGTCAAAGCCGCTACCCTCGCGGCACGTGAGCCCGATGCGCCGTACCTCCATCGCCCTCGCCGCGCTCGCCGTCCTCGGGACGGCGGCGCGGGCGTCGGCGAACGAGGGCGGCGTATCGTTCTTCGTGCGGGCCGACACCGACCGCACGATCGTGATCTCGCCGCGCGTGTCGGGGGCGGCCCGGTTCAACGAGGACCGCACGGAGATCCGCGGCTCGTACATGGCCGACGTGTGGACGAGCGCGTCGATCGACATCCGCACCGCGGCCACCTACCGGAGGCCTCGCGAGCCGGGGGAGGCGCAGGCCGAGACGCGGGCGATCACCGAGCAGCGCGATCAAGTCGACTTGTCGGCCTCGCACGAGTTCGACGACGTGACGCTCGGCGGCTCCTACTACTACAGCGGGGAGAACGACTACTGGTCGCACGGCTTCACGCTGCGCTCGACGCAAGAGCTCCCCGGGAACGCGACGACGCTCGAGGAGAGCCTGCTCTTCGTGCACGACGTCGTCGGGCGCGCCGGCGACCCGACCTTCGAGCGGCCGCTCGAGACCCTCGGCCTGCGCCTCGTGCTCACGCAGATCCTCACGCCGGAGGCGATCCTCCAGGTCGTGTACGAGGGGAGCTACCGCACGGGGTTCCAGTCGAGCCCCTACCGCTACGTCGGGCTCGGGGGCGACGGGCAGTGCGCGGGCACCGCGGTGCTCTGCGTGCCGGAGGCGCACCCGTCGACCCGGTTCCGAAACGCGCTCGCCGCGCGCGGCCGCTTCGGCTTCGGACAGAACGCGTCGGCCGGGCTCGACTACCGCTTCTACATCGACGACTGGGGCGTGCTCTCGCACACCGCGCGCGCGCAGATCGCGTGGATCCCCGAGCAGGGCCAGACGATCACGATCGTCTACCGCTTCTACACGCAGTCCGCGGCCGGCTTCTACATGGCGATCTACCCGAACCGCGAGGACATCCTGAACGTCACCCGGGACCGCGAGCTCAGCCCGCTCTTCAGCAACCGGATCGCGCTCTCCTACCAAGGGCGCGCGCCCATCGCCGAGGGCGTGGCCCTGAAATTCGGGATCGCGGTCGGCGGCACCGCCTTCGTGTATCCGGACTTCATCGGCCTCGACGAGGTCTACAGCTTCGACACCACCGCCTCGCTCACCCTGGAGCTCTGACCATGCGCAAGACGATTTGCATGTTCCTCCTGGTCCTCGGCGCGGGCGGCGCGGCGTCGGGCTGCGTCACCATCAACCCGTGGGAGCGCGGGCGCCTCGCCAACCCCGACATGCAGTTCGGCGGCGCGGAGGAGCTCGCCGCGTCGGAGGCGCACGCGACCGAGGTGCGCGAGGCCTCCTCGGGTGGGCTCGACGCGAGCGGGGGCGGCTGCGGGTGCAATTGAGCTACTCGTAGCGCACACGCACGACCTCGAGGTCGCCGAGCCCGGCCGCCGCGACCTCGTCGAGGTGCTCCGGGCGGACGACCAGGAGGAGCGGCGCGCGGTCCGGCCGGAGCCAATTCCGCGCGGCCGCCTCGACGGCCGCCTCGTCGAGCGCGTCGATGGCCCGCAGCACGTCGCCGAAGGCGCCCGGCTCCTGATCGATCTGCACGCGGCGACCGATCGCGAGCGCGAGGCCCAGCGTCGTGTCGAGCCGCGCGAGCAGCAGCTCGCGCGCGCGGGTCTTGGCGAGCCGCAGCTCGGCCGCCTCGATCCCCTCGCCCTCGCCGGACACGCGGCGGACCTCGGCGATCATCGCGTCGAGGATCGCCCGCGTGTACTCGGGATCGACGGCCGTCTCGAGCTCGATCGCGCCCTCGGTCGCGCTCGCGCCGTAGCGCGCGTGGAAGCCGTAGCTCGCGCCGGCGCCCTCGCGCAGGGCCACGTTCAAGCGCGAGGCGAACATGCCGCCGAGGAGCTGCTCGAGGACCAGGAACGCGGGATAGTCGCCGTCGGCGAAGGACGGCGCGCGCTCGACGAGGCGCACGAACGCGCGCAGGGCCGGTCGCACGATCACGCGGGCGCGCGGGCCGCCGCCGTCGCGGTGGCGCACCGGGACGAGCTCGGGCGCCACGTCGTGCGCCGGCCACGCACCGAAGAGGCGCCCGAGGAAAGGCAACACGATCTGCGGGTCCACGTCGCCGGTGATCACCACCGCGGCGCAGGTCGGATCGAGGAGGTCCGCGTGCCGCGCGCGCAAGGTGGCGACGTCGAGGGACTGGATCTCCGGCAAGCGATCGGCCAGCCCTCGAGCGCGCGGGTCCGTCGCGTCGTAGAGGAGCGACGGCGCGCGGTCGTCGAGCATCCCGGCCGAGCCCGCGAGCTCGCCCTCGACGCGATCGACGTGGGCCTCCACGCGGCGCGCGAGGTCCACCTCGCGGAATTCCGGTTGGCGGAGCGCGAGGTCGAGCGCGCGCAGGAAGCGCGGCAGCTCCTCGCGCGGCATCGTGTCGCTCAGCACGAGCCCCATCGCGTCGAGCTCGACCGACGGCGCGAAGCCCTGCGTGTGGAGGAGATCGTCGACCACCCCCTCGTCGGTGCGCGTGGCCCGCAACAACATGTGCGCCATCCACCCCGTCACGACCGGCGAGGCGCGGCGATCCCAGCGCGGCGTCGCGCGGCTGACGAACGCGACCGACACCACCCCGTTCGGCTCCCCGCGCGCGATGAAGAGCCGCAGCCCGTTCGAGAGGGTGCGGCGTGTGAGGCGCAGCGCGAACGGCGTGTCGGGCCACGGCTCGGTCGGCGGCGCGGGGAGCGCCTCGGCGGGGGTCGCGGCGAGCGGGAGGCGCGGGGCGGGGATCGGCGCCCGGTACGTGCACGCCGCGAGGCCCGCGAGGAGGAGCGCCCACCTCATCGCGGTGGCGCTTCGTCGGAGAGGATCTCCGCCTGGGGCGGCGCCACGGGGCTGGCGCGCGCGATCAGGACGAGCCGTCGCTCCCGGGGCAGCCACGCCTCGACCACGCGCCGGACCGCGTCCGCGTCGACCGCGAGGTAGCGCGCGCGCTCGTGCTCGAGCGTTGGCACGTGCTCGGCGCGAGCCGCCGCGAGGAGCCCGAGGCGCGCGCCGAGATCCTCGACGTCGAGGGCCGTGCGCCGCGCCCACTCGCCCCTCGCGCGCGCGACCGCGTCCGCCGCGAACGGCTCCGCGCGCACACGCGCCATCGCGGCGTCGATCGCGGCGAGGCACTCGTCGGCGGTGTGGCCGCGCGCGGGCGTCGCCGCGATCGCGAACACCGAGCCGTGGTCGTGGCTGTACTGGCGCGCCATCGCCTCGAGGGCGATCCCGGACTCGACCAGCGCGGCGTGGAGCGGCGCCTCGCGCCGATCGACGAGCAGCCCCGACAGCACGTCGAGCGCCGCGTCCCCCTCGTCGAAGAGCGCGGGGGTCGGCCACACGACCTCGACGAGATCCCGGTCGCTCTGGATCCGCACGACGATGCGGCGCTCCCCCGCGAGCGGCGCGACCGGCGGCGGGCGCGGTGGCTCGGCACGCGGCGCGCTCCGCCGGATCGGCGCGAAGTGCCGCTCGATCGAGGCGCGCACACGCTCGACGTCGAAGCCCCCGACGACGAGGAGGGTCGCGTCGTCCGGCCCGTAGTGGCGCTGGAAGAACCACTGCACGTGGCGGAGCTGGATCGCGCGCAGGTCGTCCTCGCGCTCGACGAAGCGCGTGTAGGGGTGGCCCGGCGGGAACACCCCCGCGTAGCGGAGCTGGTGCAGCGTGCCGAGCCAGCCGTAGAGGTTCCGCTCCCAGCCCTCGTGGAGGATCACCTCGCGCTGCCGCTCGACCCGCGCCTCGTCGAGCCCGGCGAGCACGCGGGCCATGCGGTGCGACTCGATCCAGAGCGCCTGCTCCATCGTCGCGACGGGCAAGACCGCGTAGTACGTCGTGCGATCGACGGTGGTGACGGCGTTGCGCACCACCGCGCCCGCGGCCTCGAGCCGCCGGTAGACGTCGATCTCGTCGAGCTGATCGGTGCCGCTGAACATCAGGTGCTCGGTGAGGTGCGCGAGGCCGGTCCAGCCCTCGGGCACGTCGCCCGAGCCGACGTCGTAGCTCACGCCGACGGCCGCGAAGCGGCGCCCGGGCACCGGCGCGAGCACGACGCGCAAACCGTTGGCGAGCGTGTAGCGCTCGATCGGCGCCTCGTTCGACGCGGCGGGCGACAGGACCGGATCCTCCGGCTCGACCGCGTCGCGCGCGTCCGGCGGGGCGAGGTCCTCGGGCCCGAGGAGCGCGCCCGCCTCGACCTCCTCCTCGACGTCCTGTCCGAGAGCGGTCGCGGACCACGCGGTGACGACGAGCGCGAGCGGGACGATCCAGCGCACGGGCCCGAGGATTACCACGAGCGGCGCGGCGGTGCGTTACGATGCCGGGTCGATGCGACGCACGCACTACACGACCGAGATCCGGGTGCTCTTGTGCGACGGCTGTGGCGCCCCGATCGAGGCGACGCCCCAGGGCGGCCAGGTCGCGTGCGCGTACTGCCGCGCGCAGAACCAGGTGCGCCTGCGCCCCAAGGAGAGCGCGCTCGCGCCGCCGCGCCTCACGATGTCGGACGAGGAGCGCTGGCGCCTGCTGCGGATGCAGGACGGCAACCCGATGATCGTCCCGCCCGCGCTCGCGTCGCTCGTGTCGGGCGCGGGGCTCCACCCCGCGAAGGTCGACGAGGCGTTCCACGTCTACCAGATGACCAAGCGCGAGGTGCAGACGACGCACAGCCCCGAGGCGGCCGAGCGGCTCTACTTCATCACGCTGATGCTCAACACGCACCTCGGGATGCTCCACGACGACTCGCGCCGCCGCGCGATCCTCGAGACCTCGCTCGAGACCGTGGAGCTCCCGCGCCATCAGCAGGTGCTGCGCTGCCTGCTCGCGACGGCGGCCGCGAAGGAGGGAGACCTCGCGTCCGCCGAGCGCTGGATCACGCCCTGCGACACGCGCTCGCAGGATCTCGAGGCCGACAGCGCGTGGCGGTGCGCGCGCGTGTTCCTCGACACCGCGCGCGGCGACTTCAACGCGGTGCTCCACGTGCTCGGGACCGTGGACGATCAGGTCCCGATCGCCGACGCGTGGGATCCGACCGCGGCGGTGTTCCGCGCGAACGCGCTCGAGCGCATGGGGAACATCGAGGGCGCGGTCGGCGCGCTCCGCGCGCGCATGCAGAAGGAGTCGCAGAGCGGCCGCGCCACGATGCAGAAGATCATCGAGGGCCACCCGCAGCTCGGACTGTGCACGCAGAGCTTCGCGCTCGCGCTGCAGGGCCACAGCCACGTCGCCGCCAGGCAGGCCGCGCGCACGGCGGACGGCGGGATCGGTACGGTCTTCTTCTGGGTCGGGATCCTCGTCACGGTGCTCGGCGTCGGGATCGCGCTCGTCGTGGGCGCCGGGGTCGCGATCCCGATGTACACGAGCGGACAGGGCCTGGGGGCGGTGCTCGGCTCGCTCGGCACGGTGTTCATCGTGGTGATCTCGATCCTCCCGTTCGGGCTGATCTTCGGCGGCATCGGGTACGTGTTCCGCAAGAAAGCGCAGCGCGCGGCGTGGCTCCGGGTCAACGGGATCCAGGCGCAGGGCACGGTCCGCGGCTACGAGGGCACGGGCACGCGGATCAACAACGTCCCCGTCGTGCGGGTCTCGATCCAGGTCAGCCACCCGCAGCTCCCGCCCTACGTGGCGAGCTTCACCCAGCTCCTCACCTCGGACCTCGCGCCGCACCTCAACCCCGGCACCGTGGTGTCGCTGCGGGTGAACCCGCAGGACCCGAACGAGATCATCCTCGAGCTGGCGTGAGCCGCGCTCCGCCCGCCGGAGCGGAGCGTGCTCCGCGCCTGCGGACCGGCCGTGGGACACGGAGAAGTCCACGTGGATCGGGGCTTGCCAGGCTGTCCCGTCATGAGCACACAGCACTCCGCGCTGCGCGTCTGCGCGGTCGGCCTCGGCAAGACCGGCGGCCAGATCGCCGGCGAGCTCGCGCGCCGCGGGTACTCCGCCCTCGCCATCCACTCCTCGCGCCGCGGGCTCGAGGAGCAGCCCCACGTCGCGCCCGACCGCTGCTACGCGCTCGGCGACCGCGGCACCGGCGGCGACCCGGAGGTCGGCCGCGCGCTCGTCCGGGACCACGCGCCGCGCCTCGACGGGTTCGTCGCAGGGTACGCGCGCGAGGCCGACGTGGTCCTCGCGATCGCGGGGCTCGGCGGGGGCACCGGCACGGCGATCGGCGAGCTGGCGCAGGTGCTCGATCGCGGGCGCGGCCGGCTCGTGGCGATGGTCGTGCTGCCCACGCAGAGCGACACCGTGCCGCGGCGGGCGCACGCGCTGCGCGCGGTGAAGGAGCTGACCGAGGCGGGCCTCGACGGGCTCATCCTGATCGACGGCGACAAGCTCGCGTCGAAGAGCGCCGACGTCTCGATCCTCGAGTACGACCAGCACGTGCACGCGCGGGTGGTCGAGCCCCTCGAGGCCCTCGACAAGATCGAGAGCCGCGACGATCTGCGGAGCATCCGGTCGCTGCGCGGGCGCCAGCTCCTCGACGTGCTCACCCACGGCGGAGTGCTGACGATGGGCGCGTACGCGATCGACGAGCTCACGAGCGCGGGCGTGCTCGACGCCGTGCTGCAGGTGCTCCACGAGAGCGAGCTCTTCCCCGACGGGCTCGACGCGCGCAGCGCCAGCGCGATCCAGATCGTGATCGAGGCGCCCGAGCGCGCGCTCCGCGCCACTCCCGTCTCGCTCGTCGATCGGGTGCGCGAGGACGTGAAGGCGCAGAGCCCGGGAGTCCACGTCGACGTCGCCATCTACCAGCGCGTTCGCGACGAGGGGCCGGTGGCCGTCCACGTGATCGCCTCGGTCGCAGACCTCCCCGCGCGGCTGCGCGAGATGGTCGAGGACGTGGCGCACGAGTCGGCGGCGACCAAGGACAAGCCGCGCAAGGCGCCGGTGCTCGATCTCTCGATCCTCGGCGAGCCGCCGCCCTCGACCGGCGAGCGCCTGCGCGGCGCGGAGTCGTCCCCGGGCGCGACCGCCCGCACGCGCTCGGACGTCGCGCCGCGGCCGGAGGACGACCTCGCGGAGCGCGGCCCGAACGCCGCCGTCTACGCGCGCCTCGTCACGCGCTACAAGAGCACCGCCAACGACGAGCTCCAGCGCGCGATCGTGCGCCGTCTCGAGCAAGATCGCTTGACGGACGATCCGCGCGTGCGCGTGCTCGCCGTCGGCGCGATGGCGCAGATCGGGGCGCACGTCTTCGACGCGGCGCTGGTCGCGGCGACAGAGGACGAGTCGCCCGAGGTGCGTCGGGTCGCCGAGCAGGGCCTCGCGCACGCGAGCCCGACGCGCCGCGCGGTGTAGCTCAGCGCGAGAGGTCCACGGTCTCCTCGAGCCCGAGGAGCGCTCGCAAGCGCTCGGCGAGGACCCTCGCCTCCGCGAGCGTCTCCATGTGCCGGAGGCCCTTCGCGGACGCGCCGAAGAGGACGTGGCGCACGTCGAGCGCGCGCAGCTTCGCGAACGAGCCGATCCGCGCGGGCTCGCGGAGCTCGAGCGAGACCGTCCAGCCTGCGTGCACGAGGGGCGCGTTCTTGGGGTGACGGAAGGCCTTCTTCACGACCGCGCGGCGGAAGCGCTCCGGCGGCACCGAGAAGCTCAGCCAGGGGACGGCGCCGCGCGTGCGGGTCACCGCGACCCCGTCGATCCGCCAGCGCGACGGCCACCACAGGAGCGCATGCGCACCGAGCGCGACCGCGGCGAAGGCCGCGAGGGTCCCGAGCACCGACTCGGCGGTGTAGAGCCCTTTGCCGAGCCGATCGAGCGCGTCCGCGAAGCCCGACGATTGCGAAGCCCGCGCTCGAGAGGAGCCCCTCGGACTCGCGCCACGGCTCGACGGGCTCGCCCCCGCGGACCGCGCCCGCGAGGCGATCCTGCACTGCGCACGCGGCGCGGTAGGGAAGCAGCAGATCGTCCCCGTCCCGCACGCCGTAGATCACGCGGCCGCGATCGAGGCGCTCGCCGTGGAGCGCGGCGAGCGGGACGCGCGCGCGCGACCCGTCGCGGCGCTCGACGTAGACGTGCGCGGGCGTGACCACCACGCGCGAGGCCGCCCGGGCGAACGGGTGATCGGGGTCGGAGTGCCAGAACAGCCGCAGCCGCTCGACCGCGGCGAGCGAGCGGCGCTCCGCGACCACCGGCTCGGCGCTCCCGCGGACCGCGCCCCCCGCGAGCGCGCCCGGCAGCGCGTCGACGGTCTCCCAGCTCATCGCGCCAGTATGCAGGCGCGCGCCGCGTGGCGTCAGACCGCGCGCGGCGCCATCGTCGGAGGGTCGACGCATGAGCACCCCGCGCCGCCCGAACCTCGCCACCCGCTTCGCCCAGCTCGACATGGGCCAGGTCCGCGACGCGGACCGGAACCACGGGACCCTGGTCGCGGGCACCGACCCGCTCCTCATGCGCGCGGCGATCCCGTACGAGGCGCTGTTCACCGCGCACTACTCGGCGGTCCGCGAGCTCGCCGCCCGCGACGCGCCCGGGGCCGCGATCATCGCGGTGCACGCGCCGACCGGCGCGCTCGCGGGGCGGCTGTGGCTCGCGAACAAGCGCGATCGACCCAACGCCGCGATCGTCGGCCGCCACAGCGAGTGCGACCTCGTGCTCGACCACGGCGCGCTCTCGCTGCGCCACCTCGCGCTCGTGGTGCCCCGGCTCGACGCGGGCACCCCGCGCTTCTGGGTGCGGGAGCTGCGCACGAGCGGGGGGCTCGACTCCGCGGACGGCACGCCGGTCGGCGGCGCGCTCGTCGAGGGCGCGGGCCTCTTCCGCGCGGGCGGCTACGCGCTCATCGCCTTCGCGACGGGCGCGGGCGCGCCGTGGCCCCCGAGCGCCGAAGAGGCGTGGGCCGCGCTGCATCGGCGCGCGCCGCGCGTCGTCCCCATGGATCCCGCGCTGCCGCCGAGGCCGCGCGTCGAGGCCGCGCGCGCGCCCAGCGTGTCGGTGATCCGCGGTCCGCTCCAGACGAGCGAGGTGCTCCTCGAGCCCGGCGCGGTGAAGGCGTGCGTGCTGCGCATCGACGCCGACGGCCAGCGCGCCCGCCTCGCCCTCGACGAGGCGGCGCTCGGCCGCGGCGTGCTCCTCGGCCGCTACGCGCGGTGCGACTCGGGCGCGGCGCTCCGCATCGAGGAGGTCTCTCGCGTGCACCTCCTCGTGGTCCGCGTCGAGGGCGACCTCGTGGCGATCGACACCGCGTCCACGCACGGCACCTACCTCGCGCCGGACGCGCCCGAGCCGGTGCGCGTCGTCCTGCTCTCGAGCGGCGAGGTCGCCCACCTCGGCCGCCACCTCGCGACCGTGCGCCTCGCTTAGCCTCGGAGGATCAGGCGCCCCTCCTGCAGGGGGACGCGGTGCTTGCGGTTCTTCCAGCGCGTGTTGCGATCGCGGAGCTTCTCGAAGCGCGAGGGCCCGAAGCCCGCCGCCTTCGCGAGCCGCGCGAGCCACGCGTCGACGGGCACGTGCACGCCGTAGGGCGCGGAGTCGCCGATCACGAGGCAGAGCTCCGAGCGCTCGTGCGTGCGCGCGCGCAGCGCGGCGAGCACCTGGCCGAGGTCCACGAAGTACGCCGCGACCATCGTGTCGTAGGTCTTGCGCCCGCGGCGCTCGAGCCGCGCCGACGAGAGCGCGCGGCACGCGCGGGACAGCGGGTCGCGGATCGGCGCGACGACGGGCTCCTC
>JAYRVK010001235.1:0-2269 GCA_041918555.1 Sandaracinaceae bacterium | reverse complement strand
GAGCCTCGAGGTCGCGGCGCGGATCGGCGAGGCGCGCGGCGAGGCCCTCTGGCGCCTCGGCCACGGGCGCGCCGCGCTCGAGGCGCTCCTCGCCGGGCTGCACGCGTCGGGGATCGGACCGCCGGCCCCCGACCTCCCCGAGGGTGCGGCCCCGCTCGGCGGTCCCCTGCCGCCGTGGTCGCGTCCCCACGCGCTCCACGATCCCGCGCGGAACCTCGCGCTCGCGGGGCTGCTCCTCCACGCGGCGGGCCGGACCGAGCACGCGGTGCGGTTCGTCGAGGCCGCGCGGGCGCTCGGGCTCGGCGAGGCCTCCGTTGCGCTCGGGCGCGTCGTCGGGCATCGATAGCGACATGCGACGCGAGAGCCACGGCACCGGCCGCTTCACCCCCGACCAGCTCGCGAGCTGCGGGGCCGGCTGCGTGTTCGAGGAGGGCGTCCTCGTGTTCCACCCGGAGCGCGTGTGGATCGGCGACGGCGTCTACGTCGGACACGGCGCGATCCTCAAGGGCTACCACGCGGGCGAGCTGCGGATCGGCGACGGCACCTGGATCGGCCAGCAAGTTTTTTTGCATGCTGCAGGCGATCTCGGGATCGGCCGGAACGTGGGCGTGGGCCCCGGCGTGAAGATCATCACGTCGGCGCACGAGGAGGCGGGGCGGGACGTGCCCATCCTCCACGCGCCGCTGCGCTTCGCGCCGGTCTTCGTGGACGACGACGCGGATCTCGGGGTGGGCGCGGTCGTGCTGCCGGGCGTCACGATCGGCCGCGGCGCGCAGGTCGGCGCGGGCGCCGTGGTGACGCGGGACGTGCCGCCCTACGCGGTGGTCGCCGGCAACCCCGCCCGGGTGCTGCGCGAGCGATGACCGATCTGAGCGTCATCGTGTTCGCCTACGACGAGGCCGAGAACATCGGCCCGGTCCTCGCGGAGCTCGTCGCGTGGCTGCGCGCGAACGAGCCCGACGCGGAGGTCGTGTTCGTCGACGACGGCTCGCGCGACGACACCGCGGGCGCCGCGGCGCGAGCGCTCGCGGGGTTCCCGCACCGCGTCGAGCGCCACCGCGAGAACCGCGGGATCGGGGCCGCCCTCAAGACGGGCGTCCGCGCGGCCCGGGGCGCGTGGATCACGTTCCTCCCGGCCGACGGTCAGATCGAGCCGAGCGCGATCGCCACGCTGCGGAGCGCGGCGCCGGGGGTCGACGTCGTCTTCAGCGTCTACGCGGATCGCGACGACGGGCTCGACCGCAAGGTGCTCTCGGCGGGCGTGCGCGCGCTGATCTACGCGGTCCACGGGGTGGCGATGCGGAGCGACGGCCCCTACCTCGTGCGCCGGCGCATCTTCGACCCGGACGACCTCCCCCCCGACACGTTCTTCCTCAACTTCGAGCTCCCGATCCGCGCGATCGCCGCCGGCCTCCCGCACCGCGTGGTCACGATCCGCTGCCGGCCGCGCCTCGCCGGCCGCTCGAAGTCGACGGGCCTGCGGCGGATCGCGGGCGTGGCGCGCGACCTCGTCGAGCTGCGCAGGCGGCGATGGCGCCGCGCCCTCGCGCTCGCGCGCGGCCGAGCCTAGGGGCGCCGCGGGCGCAGCCGATCGCGGAGCGTCGTGCGGGGCAGGCCGAGCGCGCGCGCGGCGGCCGCGAGGTTCCCGTCGTGCGCCGCGATCAGCGCGCGCAGGCCCTCGTCGTCGAGCTCGTGGTCGACCCCCATCTCGTCGAGCACGATCGCCACGTCCTCGAGGGTGATCCACGCGCCCGCGCACCGGGCCGCCGCGCGGTGCACCGCGTTGCGGAGCTCCCGCGCGTTGCCGGGCCAGCGGTGCGCCACGAGGCGCGCCAGCGCGGCCTCCTCGAAGCCCTTGCGACCCACGTCCGCCTCGCACGCGCGCAAGAAGTGTTGCGCGAGGGCGCGCACGTCTTCGGGGCGCTCGCGGAGCGGCGGCACGTGGATCGCGAGCTGCGCGATCCGGTAGTAGAGGTCCTGCCGGAACGCCCCCTGCGCCACCATCGCCCGGGGATCGCGGTGCGTCGCGCACACGAGGCGCAGCTTCACGGGCACCGCCCGCTCCGCGCCGACGCGGCGGATCTCCCAGGTCTCGAGCACGCGCAGGAGCCGCGCCTGGAGCTCGAGGGGGAGCTCCCCGATCTCGTCGAGGAAGAGCGTGCCTCCGCTCGCCTGCTCGAACACCCCCCGGTGTGCGTGCTCGGCGCCGGTGAACGCGCCGCGCTCGTGCCCGAAGAGCTCGCTCTCGACCAGCGACGCGGGGAGCCCG
>JAYRVK010001234.1:0-1721 GCA_041918555.1 Sandaracinaceae bacterium | reverse complement strand
GCGCGTCCTCGCCGAGGGCGCGAAGAGGGCCGCATGATCAAGCTCGACGACAAGGGCAACGTGATCGGAGGGACGTTGCCGCGGAAGAAGCCGTCAAACGGCTCGCCGAAGAGTGGCAAGCCCACCCGACCGCCCCAAGAGGCCGACGACTGGCAGATACACCTGCTGAGGACCGAAAAAGGCAAGCCGGTCGCGGCCGCGGCCAACGTCGCGGTCTACCTCCGGCACGATCCCGCGTGGGCCGGTGTGCTCGAGTACGACGAGCGCGTGGGCGCAGCGCGCTTCGCGTCCGTGCCACCGATCCCGCGCGACCTCGCGAACCCGCGCGACGTCTACCCGCGCGAGGTCGCGGACGCCGACCTGGTGCGGATCCAGTCCTGGTGCGCGCGCGAGCACAGATTCAACGTCGGGCTCGACGCGATCCACGGTGGACTCGATACCGTCGCGGCGCAGCGTCCGCGCGACCCGGTGCGGGAGTACCTCGACGCGCTCGTTTGGGACGGGGTCCCGCGGCTCGATCACTGGACGGAGACCTACCTCGGCGCGCAGGGCACCGAGTACTCGCGCGGCGTCGCGGCGCGGTGGCTCATCTCCGGCGTGGCCCGCAGCTACCAGCCCGGATGCCAGGCCGATCACGTGCTCGTGCTCGAGGGGCCACAGGGCTCGGGCAAGTCCTCGGCTCTGCGCGTGCTCGCCGGCCCGCCCGAGTTCTTTTCGGACGAGGTGCAGGCCATCGGCACCAAGGACGCGGCCGACTCCCTCCGTGGTCCGTGGATCGTGGAGCTGGCCGAGCTCGACGCGGCGAACCGCGCCGACGTGTCGACGCTCAAGGCCTTCGTCTCGCGCCGGATCGATCGCTACCGCGCGGCGTACGGCCGGCGGACCCTCAACCACCCGCGCCGCGTCATCTTCGCCGCGTCGACGAACGAGCACGCCTACGCGAAGGACGCGACGGGCAGCCGGCGCCTGTGGCCGCTGCGCACGGGCGCAATCCGCCTTGACGCGCTCGAGCGCGACCGGGACCAGTTGTGGGCCGAGGCCCGGGAGCGCTATCGCGCGGGCGCGACGTGGTGGCCGGACGCCGCACTGGCCCAGCTCTGCGCCGACGAGCAGGACGCGCGGTTCTCCGAGGACGCGTGGCAGAGCGCGATCGATGCCTACCTCCGCGACGAGCGCGAGACCACCGTGCGCGAGGTAGGCGTCGAGGCGCTCGGCATCGAGCTCCCGAGGCTCGGGCAAGCCGAGCAGAACCGGATCGTCCGCTGCCTACAGCGGATGGGCTGGGGCACAACGGGCAATCCCGTCGCGCGAGTGATCGCCGGTCGCCAAGCTCGCGTGCGCGTCTACACCGCCCCTCGCATCGGCACGGGTGCGCCGTGACCCGTGCCGGAGAGTGTGCCGCAGATCGCCCTACTGCCGTGGGCTCTGACACGGGTGCACGGGTTGACACGGGTTGCGCGCGTAGAGAGAGAATCAGCGGTAGGCCCGCACGTCGCCTGGACAGGAGCACTCGTCGCCTGACTTTAATGGCGGAGACCCGTGCCGACCCGTGCACCCGTGCGCGAGGCCGAAAACGTGGGCCTTTTTGTGCGGCTCCGGCACGGGTCTGGAGGGTGGACGCATGACCGCGCCCTCGTCGCCGCCCGTCCCCGTCCCCGGCAGCGTCGCCCGCGCGGTGATCCCACCCCCCTTCCGTGGGCCGCCGGGCGCGCTCCTCGTCG
>JAYRVK010001233.1:0-8871 GCA_041918555.1 Sandaracinaceae bacterium | reverse complement strand
CGGCCGGCTCGGGGGGGGGCGCCCGCCCGGGGGCGCCCCCCCCGGGCGCGGCCGCCACCCCCCGGGCGGGCCGGCGGGGCGCGGCGGGGGGGCCGCCCGCGACCCCCGCGCCCGCCGGGGCGACCCGCGCCGCGCCGGCGCTCACCGCGTTCTCGATCGAGCTCGACGACGCCGTCGAGGGGACCTTCGTGCGCGAGCTCGCCCTCGCGATCGAGGACTTCGCGATCGACGCGAGCGGGCGCGCGACGATGCGCGTCGAGGGCTTCGTCGAGGGTCGCGTCCCCGCGCCCCAGCACGTGGAGGCGGACGTCGCGCTCCTCGCGTGGTCGGGCGGCGACGCGATCGAGGCGCTCCGCGCGGTGCACCCCGTGACCTCGGGGGTGAGCGAGACCCCGCTGCCGCTCCGGCGCTGACGAGCGCTCAGGGGCCCATGAGATCGATGGGCGACGCGTCGCGCGCGGTGTTGATCGAGGCGCCCGTGATCACGTCCAGATCGATCCTGACGTCGAGCTCGCGCCCGCTGATCGAGCCGTGGCAGCCGCCGCACACCGTGTTGAAGAAGCGGCGCGGGATCGACCGCTGGATGCGCTCGCCCGGGTAGTACTGCTCGTGCTCGCGCTGGAGATCGATCCCTTCGAAGGGGACGGTCTCGGGCATCGGCAGCTCCTCGCCGCCCGGCCCGGTCATGCGATACGAGAGCGCGACGCCACCTGGCACGCGGATGCGCGCGGAGCCATCGGCGAAGGTCGGCGCCCACCCGAGCGGCGCGCGCTCCGCGAAGAAGCTCCCGAAGGCGTCGGTCACCATCCGGTCGGCGACGTCGGCCGCGCTCCGCGCGCCGGCGGGCGGCGGGAGGCTCGCGAGGAGCTCGAACCCCCCTACGCGCGCGTCGATCGGGCGGCCGGTGCGCACGTTCGCGAACATCAGCGACTGGATCATCGGGAAGTCGTTGAAGTGCACCTCCGCGTCGGTCTCGCCCGCGACGATGATGGGGCTGTCGACGCCGCCGCCGTCCGACACGTGGATCCCGCGGTTCGGGCGCCCGTAGAGCGCGACCGCGTCGACGAGCGCGACGCCCGGCGCCTCGAGCAGCCGCGTGACCGCGCCGCGGCGCGGCTCGAGCACGCACAGATCGAAGTCGAGGGGCGCGGCGCCCGTCGCCGCGCAGGAGACGATGACACGGCCGTTCGGGAGCACCGCTGGCGAGCGGTACGCCTCGTCGCCGCCCTCCGCGGGCCCGCGGAGCGGGAGCCTCAGCGAGTGCAGGTAGCCGCGCTCGCCGTCCCGATCGCGCTGATCGGGCCCGATCGAGCGGTTGAAGATCGCCACCGAGCCCGCGCCGTCGGGCGCGTCGAGCGGCGCCGCCACGAACACGAAGTTCCCGTCCGGGAGCGGCCCGACGTCGGTCGCCTGCGCGAACCCGAGCGAGTGGCGCGACGCGTAGAGCGGGTGGTAGTCGCCGCCGTCGAGGTTCTGTCGGCGCAGCGCGAGCATGTGGAAGTCGAGCTCGCGCTTCTCCGCGGTGTAGATCACGCGGCCGTCCTGCATGAAGCCGGGCGCGAGCTCCTGGTTGAGGAGGAACGTGAGCTGCCGGACGGTCCCCGCGGTGGGCGAGTACACGTAGAGATCGGCGTTCGGCTCGAACGAGGCCGGAGTGCGGGTCGGCCGGCCGTGCGAGGTCCCGCGCGTCGAGGCGAACACGAGGTCGCCGTTCGGTGCGTACGCCGGATCGAGGTCGTGCAGGAGGATCCCGTCGGCCGTGGCCCCCGCCGCCGCCAGCTCGGTCATCGGCCGGCACGTCATGGCGCCCACGTCGAGCTCGTAGATGCGCAAGGGATCTCCCGCGCTCGAGCGCGCGGCGAACGCGAGGCGCGAGCCGTCCCACGACGCGCGCGGCCGGCGCACGTCGGCGCTCGCCGGGGAGAGGCCGCAGGCGTCGAGGGCGCTCGTCGCGCCCCCGAGCACGACGTCGCCCGCCGCGTCGAGCGACGCGTCCGCGATCCGCAGATCGGCGCCCGGCCGGTAGGTGTCGAAGTCGGTCGCCGCGCCGATGCCGGGCGGCCGCGCGACCCACGCGACGTGGTGGAGCGGCGCGAGCCCCGCCGCGGTGCGCTCGATCGCGTGCCAGCGCGCGAGCACGCAGTACGCGGGGATCGCGTTCAGGTCTCCGGCGTCCGCGTCGACGCCCGCGCAGTCCTCGGGGCGCGCGGCGCCGCCGAAGAAGTCCTCGAGGAGCGGGCCGCCGCGGTGGACGATCCCGTCTCCGTCCGGGTGCGCGTCCGGCGGGAACAGGTTCTTCGCGATGATCCGGCTCTGGTTCGGATCGGGGGACTCGACGGCCAGGAACGAGCGCGCCATGCCGTAGTTGCGCTCGCGCGCGAAGCGCGAGAACGCGCCGCCCGCGCCGCCGCGCAGGTGGAACGCGACGCTCACCGGCGAGTGGCAGGCCATCGCCATGCACCCCTTGCGCACGAGCATCGGCTGCACCCGGTTCACGAAGAAGCGGTAGCCGTCCGTGATCTCGGCCTCGCGCACGGCCTCGGGCGCGCTCGAGACGAGCTCCTCGGCCCACCCGAGGATCGCCTGGTAGCCGGGGTCGTCGGTGCCCGGGAAGGTGTCGCCGCCCCCGTGGAACGTCCCTCCGCGCGCGACCGCGAGGGGCCGGCGCAGGAGCTCCGACGCGCTCGGATCCGGCCCGAGCATCTGGAGGCTGATCCAGTAGTTCCACCGCTGCTCGGCCTCGTCGGTGCCGCACGCGAGGTGGAGATCGGCGAGGCCCGCCCCGTGGCAGCTCGCGCTCGCGCACCGCTCGACGAGGACCGGCTGGACCTCCGCGACGAACCGCGAGAACGAGCTCGCAGGCTCCGGCGCCGCGTCGAGCGAGAAGCCCGGCGCCTGGCCCACGCCCGGGACGCACTCGCCGCTCGCGACGGGCCCGCGATCGATCGGGACGCCAGTCCGCGCGTAGCCCGACGCGAGCCAGCGCGTGAGCTCCGCGAACGCCCGGGAGCCCGTCTCGAGGTTCTGCCCACCGCCGTGCCGGATGTCCGTCGTCACGTCCACGGGGCCGTCGAGCGTCTCGACCGCGATGGTGACGGGCTCGGACGACTTGAGGAGCAGGAGCGGGCGCGGGTAGGGCCCGTACGCGACCAGCACGTCGCTGCGCCGCATCAACGCGTCGTAGCTCGAGACGTCGAGGTTCCCCATCGAGGTCCCCTCGTCGGTCGCGAGGTGGCACCCGCTCGTCGTCAGCGCGCAGCCCTCGCGCAGCGTGGGCGCGATGCGATCGTCGTAGTACGAGCCCTCGGGCGGCAGCTCCCACGCGCAACCGGCGAGACAGCTGAACAGCACGCAGAGACGGCGCATGGAACCTCCGAGGCTTCCCTCACGGTGCCGTCGACGCCCCCCGGTTGGATTGATCGGGATCAAGTCGCGGGGAGGGTACGGGCCCCAGTTGAAGCCCGTGGTGGCCGCCCGCGCCGTCCTCGCCTCCCTCGTCTTGGCGTCCTGCGCCCTCGACGGGCGCGACGACTTCGAGCGCGACGTGCTGCCGACGCTCGAGCAGCGGTGCTTCTCGGCGGCGTGCCACGGGGTCGGGCCCGGCGACGCGTGGCCGGAGGCCGGGGGCCTCTTCGTGCGGGTGGGCGCGGATGGTCGCGTCGCCGACGCCGAGGAGGTGTACGCGGCCGCGCTCGCGCGGGTGTCGACGGCCGCCCCGCGCAGCTCGACCCTCGTGCGCGTGCCGATGCCGGCGTGGGCGGGGGGAGGGCCTCACGCCGGGGCCGCGACGTACACCGGCCCCGACGATCCCGCGGTGGTGGCCCTGCTCGACTGGATCGCCCGCGAGGAGCGCGGGGGTGAGGACGTGGCGCTCACGGACCTCGAGGCGCAGTTCGCGGCGGAGGTCGCGCCGGTCCTCGTGGAGCGCTGCGCCAGGGGTGGGTGCCACGGCCCCCGCGACGTCGCCTTCAGCGCGTTCCCGCTCCACCCGGACCCGATCGACGGACGCATCGCGCCCGCGGACATCCCGGCCGCGCGCCTCGCCGCGCGCAAGCACCTCGACCTCTGGGGCGCCGACCCCGCGCGCGCGCGCCTGATCCGGAAGGCGATCGGCCTCGCGGCAGGTGGCCTCTTCCACCGCGGCAACGCCGGCACGTTCTTCCCCGAGGCCCCGCCAGGGGCGCCGCTGGACGCGCCGGGTATGCAAGCCATCTTGCGGTGGGCCCACGCCGAGCGCGCCGCGCTCGGGGTCGAGGACGGCCGCGCGCCGAGCGCGCTGATCTGGGTCGAGGGCCCGGCCGCGCCGCGCGCGCCCTTCCGCATCGAGCCCGGGCCCACCGGCTCGGACCTCTTCATGGCGCGCTGGCCCGCCCTCGACGACGCGGAGAACCTGACCGCCGCGCTCCACCCGGGCGAGGACGTCGAGATCCGCGACCCCGCGCTCTCGCACGACGGGGCGCGCGTCGCCTTCGCGATGCGGCGGGGCGCCGCAACGAACTTTGCGATCATCGAGCTCGAGCTCGCGACTCGGGCGTGGCGCACGATCGCCGACGGCCCGGGCTCCTTCGTCGAGCCGGTGCACGCCGCCGACGGGCGCTGGATCGCGGCGTGGGACGGCCACGGCGAGGTCTCCGCCGACGGGCCCGGCGTGGCCCCCGAGCTCGTCGCGATCGGGCCGGACGGCGCGCTCGAGCGCCTCACGTTCACGCCGATCCCCGAGGTCTCCCCCGCGTTCCTCGCGGCCGGGAAGACGCGCGGTCAGCTCGTGTTCGGGACCCGGCGCGAGGGCCCGCGCGGGCCCGAGGCCGTCCTGTTCCGCTTCCCGCTCTGCCACGACGCGAACCTGCACGGCGAGCCCGAGTACCACGTCCAGCACGGGGCGAGCCTCGCGCCGTGGGCGCCGCGCACGGCGCGCGACCTGCCCGACGGACGGCAGCTCGTGGTGGTCTTGCCGAGCGCCACCGCGCCCGACGATCGCGGGGCGCTGGTCGTCCTGGATCGGAGCCTCGGGCCTACCCTCCAGTTCGGGCAGACGGCCTCGCTCGGCGGCTTCCGCGATCCGATCGAGTGGGTCGACGCCGACCCGCGCTTCCGCGATCCGGCCCCGCTCCCCGACGGGCGCGCGATCGTCGTCGACGGCGACGGCCTCGCGCTCCTCGACCTCGAGGCCGAGCCGCGCCTGAGCTCGCTGCGCGCGGTCGCCGGCGTCTCGCTGCGCTCGCCGGTGCCCGTCTTCGCGCGGCCCGACGAGGACGACGGCCACGCCCTCACCACGGATCCCGCGGGCCCGACGGGCTTCCTCGCGCTGCGCGACGTCGCGGTGCTCGAGGCGCTGTTCGGCCGCGCCGAGCCGCGCGGCGCGCGCCCGCTCCGCGACGATCTGTACGCGCTGCGGCTCCTCGCCGCGGAGCCCCGGCCCGCGGGCACGTGGGTGGGGGCGTCGCGCGCGATCCCGGCGCGGGTGCTCGCCGAGGTCCCGCTCGCGGCGGACCGCTCGCTCTGGCTGCGCGTCCCCGCGCGCACGCCGATCCTCCTCCAGCTCCTCGACGCGCGCGGGATGGTCGTCGGGCGGCAGCTCGACCGCTGGTACTACGCGAACGGCGGCGAGACGATCCCGGGCGGCACCAACGCGGAGACCTACGCGAGCGCCTGCGCGGGGTGTCACGGCGCGATGAGCGGCGAGCCCGGCGAGGCGGCCGCGCCCGCGCCCGACGCGCTCAGCTCGGCCTCGATCACGCTCTCGACCCACGTGTCCCGCGATCGGCGCCGGCCGCTCGAGCCCCTCGCGATCGAGCCCGAGGGCGAGCCCGTCGACTTCGCGAGCGCCCTCGCGCCGATCGTGCGCGCGCGCTGCGACGGCTGCCACGACGGCGCGCTCGACTACGCGCGCCTCGTCGCGCACGTCGACCTCGAGACGCTGCGCGCGCGGCGCAGCCCGCTCGTCGAGCGCCTGGCCGGCGAGGAGCTCGACGCGGTCGGCTCGCCCGATCCGCGGTGCCCGCCGGCCGACGAGGCGACGGTGCGGGCGTTCGCGCGCTGGATCGAGGCGGGGGCGCTCGAGGATGTCACGGGGAGCGAGCGATGAGGTGGGCTGCGCTCGCGCTCCTCACCGCGGCGTGCGGCCCCCCGCCGGAGACCGCGCCGCTCGAGCTCGGTGACGTCGCGTTCTTCGGCGCCCGGGTCGAGCCGCACCTCGAGGAGCAGTGCGGCAGCGCGGGCTGCCACGGGCGGCCCGATCGGCCGTTCGCGATGTACTCCCCGGGCCAGCACCGGCGCGATCCCGCGCGCCGCTGGCTCGACGAGCCGCTCGCCCCCGACGAGGTCGAGGAGAACGCGCGCCGCGTCGCCGCGCTCGGGCTCGGCGACGACCCGTTCCTCACCCCGATCGTCCGGAAGCCCCTCGCGGTGTCGGAGGGCGGGCTCTGGCACGGGGGCGGGGACGTGTGGGTCGCGCGCAGCGACGAGGGGTGCCGCGCGCTGGTCGCGTGGCTCCGCGATCGAGCGGCGCCTCCCGACGGAGGCGCGCCATGAAGGGGACCCTCCTCCTCGCGGCGCTCCTCCTCTCGGGCTGCGCGACGGTGCGGCCCTGGGAGCGCGAGACCCTCGCGGAGCCCGCGATGGCGGAGCCCACCGATCCCGACGCGGCGGCGTTCGACGCGCACCTCGACGGCGCGCGCGAGTCGGCCCTGGACGTGGGCACCGCGGGAGGGGGCGGCTGTGGCTGCAATTAGGCTTGCGATGATGCTCCTGGTCGTCGCCGCGCCCGCGCGCGCCGACGACCGCGTCAGCGCGGGGGCGACCTACCTGACGGACACCGACGGCCTGACGGTCGTGCACCCCGCGGTGAGCGCGCGCGTGGGGCTGTCGGAGGACGTGCACGTCTCGGGCGGGTACGACGCGGACGTCATCAGCGCGGCCACCGTGGACGTGCGGACGAGCGCGTCGGTGCGCCCGTTCGAGGAGACGCGCCACGGCGGACGCGCGGGCGTCGACGTCGCGCTCGCGCAGCTCACCACGCTCTCCGCCGCGTACGCGCTGAGCGCCTCGCCGGACTACACCTCGAACGCGCTGAGCCTGCGGCTCCAGCACGAGGACGACGCGCGCGTCCACGCGTGGGCGTTCGGGCTCGGCGGGGCCTGGGACGCGATCGGACGCATCGGCGATCCCGGGCCGACCGGCGACGCGTTCGCGCTCGCCGCGACGCTGCGCTGGACGGTCGTGCTCTCGCGCCTCGCGGTGGCCGACCTCGGGGGCGCCCTCGAGCACCAGCGCGGCTACCTCGAGAGCCCGTATCGCTTCGTGACCGTGGCCGGTGGAGGATCGCAAGTGAGGTTGCCCGAGGAGGTGCCCGACGAGCGCTGGCGCGGGGCGATCTCTGCGGGCTTGCGGTGGGCGATCGCCGAGCCCCTCTACGTGCGCGCCGGCTACCGGCTCCACGCCGACGACTGGGGCGTCCTCGGGCACACCGTCGAGCTCGCCGGGCACCTCGCGCCCGCCCGCGGGTGGCTCGTCTCTCTCCGCGGGGAGGCGCTCGTCCAGCGCGGTGCGAGCTTCTACTCGGGCGCCTACGCGACGCTGCCGGCGATCCCCGTGTTGCGGACCCGCGATCGCACGATCTCGCCGCACCACGCGATCTCCGGCGGGCTCGACGTGCGGATCCCCCTCGCCGTCGTGGAGGGCTTCGAGCTCGCGGCGCAGGTCCGTGCGCAGCTGATCTGGCATCGTTACCTCGACACCCCGCTCCTGCCGGAGCGCACCACCGTCCTCGCGAGCGTCGCGCTCGTCGCGGAGCGCTGAAAGGTCTCCATGCGTCGGTCTCACCTCGTCGTCGTCGGTGCGCTCCTCCTCGGTGGCTGTCCCGGGCCCGCGGAGCCCGATGCCGGCTCGTGCGAGCTCGAGGTCGCCGTCGGCGCGATGGAGGGCGGCGCGTTCGTCCCCCTCGAAGACGGAGACCCCGTGGAGCTGCTCCTCGGCTTCCAGGGCTTCCGCATGATGCGCTTCGCGGTCCGCGCGCGCGGGCGGGCCGCCTCCGAGCTCGAGGTCGGCGCGGTCCTCGCGCTCGAGAGCGGCGTCGACCTCGATCAGCGCACGCGCGAGCGCGACCTCGTCGTCGACGCCGACGCGGTGCTCCTCGAGGAGTACCTCCTCTTCATCAACGACATCCCGCCCGCGCAGATCGTGGGCTACGAGGGCGATCTCGATCTGACCGTGCGGGCGGCGGGCTGCCTCGGGGGGACCGGGGTCCGCGTCGAGGTGCGCGACGACGACCCGTGCATCGATCACGGGATCGTCCTCGACGCCGCCACGCGGCCCGACGCGCCCGACGGGGGCCTCGTGTGCGAGTAGCCGTCTACTCGATTTGCTTGCTCGCGGTGGCCGCCTGCGACCCCACGCCGCCCTCGCCCGTCCTCCCACGCGAGCTGACGCCGGTGGCGAGCACGTTCGGGCCCGGCGACTCGCTGTGGTCGCCGCAGCCGCACCGCGATCGGCCGTACGCGATCGCGCGCGCGGGCGACCGGCTGTTCGTCGCGCTCCGGGGCATCGAGGAGGCGCCGGGCCGCGAGCTCGCGGTGCTCGACGCGCGCACCTTCGCGGCGCTCGGGCGGATCGAGGTCGGGCTCGCGCCCACCGCGCTCGCCGCGCACCCGGATGGGCGGCACCTCGTCGTGCTCCACCGGTTCGCGAGCTACGCGTCGATCGTGGACGCGCGCGCGATGCGCGTGGTCGAGGAGGTGCCGGTCCCCTACTACTCGGAGCAGATCGCGCTCTCGCCGGACGGGACGCGCGCGCTGATCGCAAATCGCTGGAAGGACTCGCTCCTGCGCTGGCGCCTCCGCGTGGAGGGGGAGGCGCTGCGCGTCGAGCCGATCG
>JAYRVK010001232.1:0-7138 GCA_041918555.1 Sandaracinaceae bacterium | reverse complement strand
TCGCGATCGCGCTCGTCGTCGGCGCGACGGTGTTCGGGATGCCGCTCCACGGCGACATGGCCGTGCTCGTGCTCGCCACCGTGCTCTACCTGATGACCACGCTGGGCGTGGGCCTCTTGATCTCGAGCCTCAGCGGCTCGCAGCAGCAGGCGTTCCTCGGCGGGTTCCTGTTCCTGCTGCCGGCCTCGCTGCTGAGCGGGATCATGACGCCCATCCGCTCGATGCCGGAGTGGCTCCAGCCCTTCACGCTGATCAACCCGCTCCGGCACTACGCCGAGATCCTGCGCGGCTCGCTCCTGCGCGGCGCGGGCCTGGAGGAGCTCCTCCAGCCCATCGCGATCCTCGCGGTGATGGGCGCCCTGATCTTCGGCTTCTCGAGCCTGCGCTTCCGCGCCGTCACCATGAAGTGAGACAAATCATGTTGCGATTCTACACATGGCTCGCGCTCTCGCTGCTCCCGCTGTCCGCCGCCGCGCAGGACGTGCCGCCCGCGCCGACCGGCGCCTTCGACGTCCACGCCGCGATCCAGGACGGCGCGCCGCTCACCGCGGCCGAGGCCGCCGAGCAGGCCGTCGCGGCCGCGCCGTCGCTCGAGCGCGCGCGCGCCCTTCAGCGCGCCGCCGACGCCGTCGTGTCCCGCGCCCGCGCGGCGATGCTCCCGCGGCTCGAGCTGAGCGCGGGCTACCAGCACGTCGACGGCTTCGAGGACGGCCAGATCTCGCTCGGCGCCGACCCGGCGAGCCTCGAGGCGGCGCGCGCGCTCGCGCAGATGGTGAGCGACCCGGCGTCGCGCGCGCTCTGGCTCGGGAGCATCGAGAGCCAGGCGACGGGTGGCGCGTCGATCCGGATCCCGCGCGATCGGTTCAGCTTCTCGGCGCGGCTCACGTGGCCGGTGAGCGATCTCTTCTTCTCGGTGCTCCCCGCGGTGGACGCGGCCGAGGCCGGCGTGCGCGCGCGCGAGGCGGAGGCCGAGGCGTCGGCGGCCGGCGTGCGGCGCTCGGCGCGCGAGGCCTACTTCACGCTGGCGCGGGCGCGCGGCGCGCTCGCGGTGACGCGCGAGGCGGATCGGCAGGCGCGCGCGCAGCTCGCGCAGGTCGAGGCCGCCGTGCGCGCGGGCTACCTCACGGCCGCCGATCGCCTGATGGCCGAGGCGCGCGTCGCGGAGATCGAGCAGGCGAGCGCGAGCGCCGAGGCGGGCGTCGAGATCGCGGACGCGGCCCTGCGGGTGCTCATGGACCGCGGGCCCGGCGCGCCCTTCGGCGTGGTGCTCGACCAGGTCCCCGAGGCCGCGCCCGCGGCCGACGTCGACGCCGCGCTCGCCGCGCGCGCGGAGCTCGCCGCGCTGCGCTCGGCGCTCGACGCGCAGCGCGCCGCCGCGCGGGTCGAGGACGCGCGGGGCTACCCGCACCTCGCGCTCTACGCCGGCGCGGACCTCGCGAACCCGAACCGCTACCAGATCCCCCCGCAGGAGGTCTTCACCCCGAGCTGGGAGCTCGGCGCGATGCTGACGTGGGCGCCGAACGACACGCTGAGCGCGGTGCACCGCGGCGAGGAGCTCGGCGCCGAGCAAGCCGCCTTGCGGGCGCAGATCGAGCAGCTCTCGCGGATGGTCCGCCTCGAGGTGACGCAGGCGACCGCGCAGGCGCGCGCCGCGCGGCGCTCCCTCGAGAGCGCGCGCGTCGCGGAGGCCGCCGCGCAGGCCGCCTACGACGCGCGCGTCGCGCAGGTCGCGGCGGGCCACGCGACGACCGCGGACCTCTTCGCCGCCGAGGGCCAGCTCAACCGCACGCGCCTCGCCACCCTCGACGCGGAGGTCGCGCTGCGGCTGGCCGCGACGCACGTGGAGTACGCCCACGGGCGGCTGTGAGCGACAGATAGTCGGCCGGAGCGTCGACCCTGCGGTATCGTCGGATCGTGTTCCGCGTTCTCTCGCTCAGGCTTACGAACTTTCGAGGTTTCGAAGAGCTCGACCTGACGTTCGAGCCGGACCTCACCGTGCTCGTCGGCGTCAACGGGTCGGGCAAGTCGTCGGTGTTGTCGGCGATCACCCTGCCGCTCCTCCGGCGACTCCAGGGGAACTTCTTGGCGCCCGGACACCATGTGAGGTCGGGCGCTGCGATGGCGGAAGTCGAGCTCGTGGCCGCTTTCGATTCGGGGCCGGTGCCGTTTGGCGTGAGGCTCCTCGGTGGGCGCAAGATCGAGCTGTCAACCGGGCCGCGCTCACTCTCGGCTGTGGACCCCTCCTCCTCGGTGGTGTTCCTGCTGGTCTACGGCGTCCAACGCAACGCGAGCGATAAGACTCCCGGGAGCACGGCGGGCGAGAGCTGGGCGCCGACCCATGCACACGAAGGTTGGTTCGACGCGGGCGCGAGCTACGAGCGCTTCTTCCTCTGGTTCCGCGAGATGGAGGACCTCGAGAACGAGGCGCTGCGCGATGGCCGTCCACCGCCGCCGCAGCTCGCGGCCGTGCGCGCCGCGGTGGAGCGCACCCTCGGCGTGAGCAACCTCCGCGTTCGTCGCCAGTTCGAGCCGTTCAGCAAGAAGCCGATCCTCACCGTCGACAAGGAAGGCGTCACGCTCCCGTTCGACGCCCTGAGCGAGGGCGAGCGCGCGCTCGTCGCGCTCGTCGCGGACATCGCACGGCGGCTCGCGCTCAAGAACCCTGGGTCCGACGCGCTCGAGGGCGAGGCCGTCGTGTTGATCGACGAGATCGAGCTTCATCTCCATCCGGCATTGCAGCGCACGATCCTCGCGCGCCTCCGCGAGGTCTTCCCGAACGTCCAGTGGATCACCACGACGCACTCACCGATCGTCGCCTCCGAGCTCGAGGGCAGGCATCTGCGCGTCCTCGAGAGCTTCCGGCTGCGCGAGGTCGGGCACGGCCGAGGTCGGGAGATCGACGCGATCCTGCGGGAGGTCTTCGACACCTCCGCGCGGCCCGCGGCGGTCGAAGCGCGCTTCGCGTCGCTCGTCGATGCCCTCGACGAGCGCCGCCTCGACGAAGCCCGACGGGTGCTCGAAGAGCTCGAGACATCGATCGGCGAAGACTCCGACCTCGTCTACTACCGCGCGATCCTCGAGCGGCTCGCCTCGTGAGCCGGCGGCTCGTCACGAAGAAGAAGGGGGGACCGCCGGAGCTGCTGCGCTGGCAGAGAGATCCCGCGGTGACGGCGAGCTGGGGCGCGGAGCCTCGCGAGGTGAGCGACGCCATGCGCGCCCGCCTCTTCGAGGAGCAACAGGGCTTGTGCTGCTACTGCTACGGAAGCCTCGCGGGTGACGAGACGGATCACCGCGAGCACGTCATCCCTCGGTCCGCCGAGGGTGTCGACCCGTTCGAGTGGAGCAACCTCGCGCTCTCGTGCGAGGGCGGGAACGTGAGCCGCCTGAGGAATCATTGCGACCACGCGAAGGGCGACCAGCGCCTGCGCGTCGTCCACCCGCACACTCGACCGACGGTCGAGTGCGCGCGCATCGCCTCGGACGGACGCCTTCGCCCGAACGACGAGGACACTGCGCACGACCTCGCCACCGTGCTGAGACTCGATCGAGCTCACCTCGCGTCCGCGCGAAAGGCGCGCCTCGCCGCGGCCATTCGCGACCTGGAAGGCGGAGCGAAGCGCAAGGGCAAGCCCTGGTCGGCGCGCCGGCTCGAGCTCGCGCTGGACGAGCTCAAGCGGCGACCCGTCGCGAGCCTCGATCCCTGGGTGGAGCAGTGGCTCGAGAGGCACCGCGATCGGCTGTAGGGCCCGCTACATACCCTCACTCCGGATCGCAGGGCCCCTCGCAGCGCTGCTCGATCACGCCCTCGGGCGCGAAGAACGCGTCGATCTGATCGCGCGCGGAGTCGGTGCGGCGCACCGCCTCGTGGGTGTCGTTGTCGACGCCGGGGCTCCGCGTGCCGGGGACCGACGGGCTCACCCCGGGGATCTCCCAGATCACCACGCCCGAGTCGGCGGGCGCCGTCGTGGTCTCGAGCCCGTAGGGCATCACCGGGCTCGGCGTGATCACCGGGATCCCGGCCGTGCGCGCGACCATGTAGCTCGCGACGTTCGAGACCAGCGCGTCGCCGATCCCGATCTGCATCAGCACGCGGTGCGGCGGCGTCCCGGGGAGCGGGTCGCGCACCCAGTGCGGGCTGTAGGTCGTCGGCTCGGACAGATCCCAGAGCGACGCGCTCATCACCATGATCAGGTCGCGCTCGAGCGGGTCGGGGTAGCCGACCGCCATCACCGCGCCGTACTGGATCCACGCGGTCGAGCGCTTGATCGTGAGCGGGTAGCTCATGCCGCCGACCCCGAGCGCGAAGCGATCGATGTCCGTGGCGACGCCCGCCATCACGCCGCCCATGATCCCGCCCTGGCTGTTGCCGTAGTAGTAGAGCTGGCTCGGATCGACCGAGGGCATCGTGCCCCCCGCGGCCATCGGGACCTGCATCTCCGGGAGCTCGGCGCACACGCCGCGGAACGAGCGCCCGAGCACGAGCGCGTTGATCACCGACTGCTGCAGCCGCTCACCCGTCGCGTCGAAGTCCGAGAAGTTCGTCAGCGTCCCGGTGATCCGCTCGAGATCGTCGTCGCTCATGCCCCACCAGTCGACGCCGATGCTCACGACGCCGAGGCGCTGCTGGTGCTCGCGGTGCCAGCCGTAGGTGATCTCCGCGCGCGAGCCGAAGAGGCCGTGGCCGTAGAGCTCGATCCGCGCGGGCGGCTCGCCCGCCTGCACGGCGTCGCGCACCGACAACGGGATTTGCGCGATGAAGGGGACCTCCGCGGTGCCGTTCTGCACCGGGCGGCCGTCGGGGCCGCGGCGCAGGCGCGCGTCTCGGGTGAGCGAGCCCGTCCCGTTCGAGAAGAGCGGCACCGTGACCGTGCCGTAGATCTGGCGCCACACGTGCTCGGGCACGTCCGTGTCGACGTCGGCGTCGACGACGCGGCTCACCGTGCAGCCGAGCCCGCGATCGCCGACCGCGGCGAGCGCGTCGTCGCGCATCGCGATCAGCTCGCCCCAGATCGTCTCGCCGGTCGCGGTCGTGAAGTCCCACGCCTCGATCAGCTCCGCGCGCGGGACGCCCGCGGCCTCGAGCACGGGGAACACGTCCGTGTCGAAGCGCGCGCGGCGCGCCGCGACGTCGGTGCCCGGCGCGTCGCCGCCGTCGCGCAGCGAGCGGAAGTACGCGCTCGGCGCGACGGGCGCGCCGTCGGTGGTGCGCAGGCCGCGGATCCCGACGACGTAGCGGCGACCCTCCGCGAGCCGCGCCGCGGGCCGCAGGTAGAGCGGCGCACGCGCGGGATCGGTCTCGGGCCACGCGTCGAGCTCGGCGAAGTGCGCGACGAGCGCCCCGCTCTCGGCGTCGACGATGAGCGTGGTCGAGCTGGGCTCGAGGGTGCGCGCGATCGCGTCCTCGCCGTGGAGGAGCGAGGCGTCGATCACGCCCGGGAACGAGGTGACGATCGAGGTCGCCGGGCTGAAGCCGTCGAAGCGCTCGAAGGCGGCGGGGTCCATCGGCACGTCGAACGCGTTGACCGGGGTGGCCGCGGGATCGATCGCGAGGCGGCCGTCGGCGCGCCAGCGATCGGAGGGCCACGGCATCAGGCAGTGCGCCTCGCTGATGTTCTCGCACTCGGCGCGGTAGGGGAGCTCGTCGGGGCCGCCGTCCTCGGGGGGCGGCGTGCCCCCGTCGCAGGCGACGAAGAGGAGCGAGGCGAGGAGCGCGGGGCGTCGGTGCGGCATGTCCAGCGCAGCGTACGCCGAGTCCATTCCGCGGGGGATCCCCGCCGGGGCCTGGCGTATGCTCGTCCCGTCGGGGATGGAGGCCTTCACCCAACGCGAGGAGCGCCCGGTGTACCGGCGGCTCTTCTCGCCCTGGAGCACGGGGCTCGCGAGCGTGATGCTCGCCGCCTCGTTCCTCTTGCCCGACTCGGGCATGGGGCTCCCGCTCTGCTGGCTCAAGGCGCTGACCGGCGTGCCGTGCCCCGGCTGCGGGCTCACGCGCAGCATCACCAACATCTCGCACCTGCACTTCGGCGAGGCCGCCCTCTACCACCCGTTCGGGTTCCCGCTCTACGGGCTCGCGCTCGTGCTCGTGCTCGCCCTGCTCTGGCCGCGCGCCCGCCGCGGCCTCGTGCGCTGGCTCGTCCGCCACGAGACGCTCGCGCGCCGCGGGTACTGGACGTTCGTCGCGACCTTCATCGTGTTCGGGGTCGGCCGCATCGCGGTAGCCCTCGTGTCCCCAGAGACCGTCGCTCACCTCTGAGCGCGGAGGAACAGGAGAACGATCGTGGAAATGGTCCTCTTGGCGTTCGGCGCCCTCTTCTCGCTCATCGGGCTGGTCTGCAACATCATCATCCTCGTCCACGCCTTCAAATCGAGCGTCGGCGAGGGGTTCCTCTGCCTCTGCGTGCCCTGCTACATCCTCTACTACATGTTCTCGAAGTTCGAGCACCCGCAGAAGGGCTTGATCATCGCGGGCTCGCTCGGGTGCGGGACGATCGGCAACGTGCTGATCCGCTTCGGCACGCCCGAGCCGAGCTACTACGGCAACTACGGCGGCTACTGACGCGATGGTCGCCGCAGGCGCCAAGTGCGCCGCCCACCCCGCCCGCGAGGCGGTCGACACGTGCACCCGGTGTGGGAGCTACGTCTGCTCTGGGTGCATGGAGGTCGAGGGCTACGACACCTACTGCCCCGACTGCTACGCGCGCGTCGGCAAGGGCGCGCCCGCGAGCTCGGCCGCGACCACCGCGCTCGTGCTCTCGCTCCTCGCGATCAGCGGCTGCCTCCCCCTCGCGCCGATCGGTGCCATCCTCGGGCACGTGGAGATCGGCAAGATCGATCGCGGCGAGTCGGAGCCCGGCGGGCGCAACCTCGCGATGGGCGCGATCTACGTGGGCTGGGCGGTGACCGCGCTGTCGGCGCTGCTCGTCGTGTTCTTCATGGCCCTGGGCGGGATGGCGCTGTTGTGAGGGCGTGCCTCACGATCGCGCTCTTGCTCGGGGGCTGCGGCGCCGCCGCGGCGCCGCTCGACGACGAGCACAACGACAACACCGCACGGCACGCGGGCGGCGAGGCCTGCGCGGAGCGCCCGCCCGCGGCGCCGGTCGCGGGGCCGCTCGCGGGGCTCGACGGGCGCTGGTTCCTC
>JAYRVK010001231.1:0-3434 GCA_041918555.1 Sandaracinaceae bacterium | reverse complement strand
GCGACGACCACCACGCCCTCGACGCCCGCGGGGAGCCCGTAGCGCGGGCGCAGCGCGTCCGTCATCGGCGCGACGGTGAGCCCCGCGACCTCGCTCGCGCCCTGCGCCTCGCCCGGCGAGACCGCGTCGGCGCGCGGCGCGGGCCGCTCCGCGAGGGTCACCGACAGGACGGCCGCCTCGCCGCCGCGCGTCCGCGTGAGCCGCACCGCGGTCCCCGCGCCGCGGGTCGCGAGGAGGTTGCGGAGCTGCCGGCTCGACTGGATCGGCTCGGAGTCGAGCCGCGTGATCACGTCGCCGCGCCGCAGATCGACCGCCGCGGCGGGCCCGCTCGGCTCGATGTCCATCAGCGCCACGCCGCGCGCGCCGGGGTCGAGCCCCATCGAGCGCGCGAGCTGCGGGTCGAGATCCTGGAGCGCCACGCCGAGCCACCCGCGCGTGACGTGGCCGTCGCGCAGCAGCGCCTCCGCGATCGGGCGCGCCATGTTCGAGGGGATCGCGAAGCCGATCCCGTGCGAGCCGCCCGTGCGGCTGAGGATCGCGGTGTTGATCCCCACGAGCTCGCCCGCGAGGTTCACGAGGGCGCCCCCGGAATTCCCGGGGTTGATCGCGGCGTCGGTCTGGATGAAGTCCTCGTAGTCGTTGATCCCCATCGACGCGCGGCCGGTCGCGCTCACGATCCCGCTCGTCACGGTCTGGCCGACCCCGAACGGGTTGCCGATCGCGAGGACGGTGTCGCCCTGGCGGAGCGCGGTCGAGTCGCCGTAGGGCAGGGCGCGGAGGCCCGCCTCGCCGGCCTCCACGCGGAGCACCGCCACGTCGGTCTCGGGATCGGTCCCCACGGTGCGGCCGCTCAGCTCGCGGCCGTCCGAGAGCACCACGCGGATCTCCGTCGCGTCGGCGACCACGTGGTGGTTCGTGAGGACGACCCCGGCCGCGTCGACGATCACCCCCGAGCCCAGGCTCTGCGACTCGCGCGGGCCGCCGCCGCCGAGGAACGGCCTCAACAGATCGAAGAACGGGTTGCCGGTGGGCCCCTCGTCGCCCGCCGCGACCACGCGGCGCGAGCTGATGTTCACCACCGCGGGCAGGCACCGCGCGACCACCTCGGCCATCGATCCGGGGGCGGGCGGCGGAGCCGGGGCGGGCGCCGGCGTCGGCGTCGGCGGCGCCGTCTCGACCCCGGGATCCGCCGCCGGCGCGCTCGCGTCGTCGCCGGCGAACAGCGCGACGCCCAGCGCCGCGAGGCCCGCCGCGAGCGCGGCCAGGCTGATGAGCAGGTTGACGATCCCGAGCGCCGTCCCGCCCTTCATCGCGATCCTCCGCGGCGTGCGATCGCGCGTTCCCTCACGCCCGAGGCTGTAGCACGAACCCGGTCGCCGCCCCAACGGGGCGGCGCGCGGCCCGGGGGTGGTCCTCGTCCGGGAATGTGCCAAGGTCCGCCCCCCTGCGCCGGGTTGACAGACCCCACCCGGTGCCAACACAAAGCGCACCCGTGTCGAAGTCGTTGGTCATCGTCGAGTCGCCCGCGAAGGCGCGAACCATCTCCCGCTACCTGGGGGACGACTACGTCGTCGAGTCGTCCATCGGTCACATCCGCGACCTCCCCAGCAAGCCGAGCGAGGTCCCGGACGAGCTCCGCGCCCGCTTCGCGCGCAAGGACGAGATCGGGGTGGACGTCGAGGACGACTTCACGCCCCTCTACCTCGTCGACCCCGACAAGAAGCAGCACATCGGCAAGCTCAAGAAGCTCCTCAAGGACGCCGACATGCTCTACCTCGCGACCGACGAAGACCGCGAGGGGGAGTCGATCGCGTGGCACCTCTTCGAGGTCCTCGAGCCGAAGGTGCCTGTGAAGCGGATGGTGTTCCACGAGATCACCAAGCAGGCGATCCAGGACGCGATCAAGCAGCCGCGCCAGATCGATCGGCGGCTCGTCGACGCGCAGGAGGCCCGCCGGATCCTCGATCGGCTCTACGGCTACAAGCTCTCGCCGGTGCTCTGGCGCCGCGTGATGCGCGGCCTCTCGGCGGGGCGCGTGCAGTCGGTCGCGACGCGGATCGTGGTCGAGCGCGAGCGCCAGCGCATCGCGTTCGTGAGCGCCTCGTACTGGGACCTCACCGCCACGCTCGAGAAGGGCGGCCCGGACGGCGCGTTCGAGGCCAAGCTCACCTCGCTCGACGGGGTGCGCCTCGCGAGCGGCAAGGACTTCGGGAGCGACGGCAAGCCGGAGCGCGCCGGCGTGGTGGTCCTCGACGAGGCTCGCGCGCGCGCCCTCGCCGCCGACCTGAAGGAGCACGGCCGCTTCCAGGTCGGCTCGGTCGAGCGCAAGCCGTACCGCCGCAAGCCCTCGCCCCCGTTCATGACCTCGACCCTCCAGCAGGAGGCGTCGCGCAAGCTGCGCATGAGCGCGCGCACCGCGATGCGGACCGCGCAGCGGCTCTACGAGGCCGGCTACATCACGTACATGCGGACGGACTCGACCACGCTGTCGGAGGTCGCGCTGACCGCCGCGCGCGCGCAGATCGGCTCGCTCTACGGCGCCGACTACGTGCCGGCCGCGCCGCGCACCTATACGAACAAGGTGAAGAACGCGCAGGAGGCGCACGAGGCGATCCGCCCCGCGGGCGACGTGTGGAAGATGCCCGAGGCGGTGGCCCGCGAGCTCGAGCGCGACGAGGCGCGCCTCTACGAGCTGATCTGGAAGCGCACCATCGCCTCGCAGATGGAGGACGCGCTCGGCGAGACGCTCTCGGTGCGCATCCACGGGCGCACGCCGAGCCACGAGGTCGAGCTGGCGGTCAGCGGTCGCACGATCACCTTCCCCGGGTTCCTCCGCGCCTACGTCGAGGGGAGCGACGACCCCGAGGCCGAGCTCGAGGACAAGGACAAGCACCTGCCCCCGCTCGCCGAGGGCGAGGGCCTCCGCGCGAGCGCGCTCGTGCCCGAGGGCCACGAGACGCAGCCGCCGCCGCGCTTCACCGAGGCCACCCTCGTGCGCGCGCTCGAGGAGCTCGGGGTCGGCCGGCCCTCGACGTACGCGTCGATCATCTCGACCATCGACTCGCGCGGCTACGTCTTCCGCAAGGGCACCGCGCTGGTGCCGTCGTTCACCGCGTTCGCGGTGGTCACGCTCCTCGAGAAGCACTTCCCGCAGCTCGTCGACTACGCGTTCACCGCGCGCATGGAGGACGAGCTCGATCAGATCGCGTCGGGCAGCGAGGAGATCGGGCCCTGGCTCGCGCGCTTCTACCACGGCCCCGAGGAGGCCAAGGTCAAGCTCGACGGCCGCGAGGTGATGGACGTCGGGCTCAAGCGGATGGTCAACATCCGGCTCGACGAGATCGACGCCCGCGCGATCAACAGCATCGCGCTCGGCGCCGACGCCGAGGGTCGCACCATCGCGATCCGCGTCGGCCGCTACGGCCCGTACCTCG
>JAYRVK010001230.1:0-1926 GCA_041918555.1 Sandaracinaceae bacterium | reverse complement strand
CCGGCGGCGCCGCCGGCGATCGCGCCGGCCGCGACGGCGAGCGCGAGGCGCGCCGCGAAGCCCGCGGAGCGGTCGCGCGCGACGAGGAGGGCGCCGAGCGCCGCGAGCCCGGGGAGCGAGAGCGCCAGGCCGAGCGCGAGCCCGAGGCGCGCCGGAGCGAAGAGCCCGTCCATGCCGGCGACGAGGGCGACCCCAGCGGCGGGCACCACGTGCGCGACCAGCGGCGAGAACGCGAGGTAGCCGAGGGCCATCCCGATCGGGACCGCGACGAGCGCGAGCGAGGCCGCCGCGCCGGTGGCCACGATCGGGATCGGGGGCCGCGCGATCGCCGCGCGCGCCGCGAGGTGCCGATGCACGAGCGCGGCGGCGACGAGGCCGGGGACGAGCGCGGTCAGCGCGCAGACGAGCTCGAGGAGGCTCACGTCAGAACCAGTTGAGGCTCATGCGCAGCGTGCCGTCGAGGCGATCGAGGTTGATCGCGACGGTGCTCCCCTCGCGCTGCCAGCTCGCGCCGTAGGTCGGGGTGTTCCGCGCGAGCGCGGCGGCCTCGCGCATGCCCATCTCCTCGAGGTTGCGCGCGGTGCTCTCCGCGTCGGTCTGGGAGCCTTCGACGAGCGTCCAGCCCTGCGCCGGCATCCACGTCGTGACGCGCGCGCGGAGCGTCTCGAAGCTCGTCGTCTCCGGGAACGTCGCCATCACCGTGCTCACGCCGGGCGAGCGCGGCTCGACGGTGCCGCCCTCGGTCAGCGGCAGGAGCGCGTCGGGCAGCACGAGCGGCTCGGGGGGCGCCACGATCGGCGCGGCCACCGGCACGGGCTCGTCCGGGGCGCCGCGGCCACACGCCAGGATCGCGACGAGGACGAGCGTGGAGGCGGCGAGGCGGAGGGCGCGGGTCGACATTCGCTCGACTCTATACGCGAAGCGCGCCGACCCTCTCCCTCCGGGCGCGGATTCGCGTAGCATGCGGGCCGCCATGCGACTCGCCCACCTCGCGCTCATCGCGATCCTGTCCGCCCCTTCCCTCGCGATGGCCCAGGCCGCCTGCCCCGAGCCCTGCGCCGAGGGCGAGGAGTGCGGGCCGGACGGCACCTGCGCCCCGATCGCCGGCGACGCACAGGGGATGGAGGCCCTCCCGATGCAAGAGGAGCCTCCGCCCGCCGAGTGCTTCCCCGCCTGCCGCGACGGGTTCGTGTGCAGCGCGGGCCAGTGCGTGGAGGCGTGCAATCCGCCTTGCGGGATCGGGTTCGCGTGCTCGGCCGCCGGCGCGTGCGAGGCGGTGCCCGGTGCGCCGGGCGCCACGGCGGACCCGGGCTACTCGATCTCGGGCGGCGTGGTCGGGATCATCATGGCCGCGCTCTCGCTCGGGCTCTACGTCACGGTCGCCGCGGGCGACATCAACTACTGGGTCGAGGTCGGGCTCGGCTGGGGCGCGGTGGGCCTCCCGTTCATCACCGCGCCGATCGTCGGCGGCGGCGCGCTCAGCGCGAGCGGCGTCGAGGGGCTGCTTCCCCTGCGCATCGCGGCGTGGATCCTCTACGGGGCCTACGCCATCGGGTCGATCGCCACCGCCATCTACGCGGCGGACCATTCGGGCGCCATCCCGTTCGAGGCGATGGTGACCCTCGCGGTGGGCGGTCTGACCACCGAGCTCGCGTTCGTGGTCGACGCGTTCTACACGGGCGCGCAGGCGAACGCCGCGCAGAGCGCCGCGGCGCTGCCGACGGTCTCGCTCGCCACGTCTTCGGGCTCGGTCGACGGCGCGGTGCTCGGGCTCGTCGGGCGGTTCTGAGTCTTCGAAGGGGGTTTCACCCCCTTCCCCCAGCGCGAGTGAATCGCGCTGGGGCCCCCAACCCCAGTACGAACGCGCTTGCGCGCGTTCGCTCCCCACGCTCCGCGTGGGGACCCCCTCGGCCGACAGCCGGCGCT
>JAYRVK010001229.1:0-3695 GCA_041918555.1 Sandaracinaceae bacterium | reverse complement strand
TTCAGCGGCGTGCGGATCTCGTGGCTCATGTTCGCGAGGAACCGGGACTTGAGCTCGCCCGCCTCGCGCTCGAGCGCGTTCTGCTTGGTGAGGGCGGCCACGCGCTCCAGCGAGCGCCGGACCCACCACGAGAGCAGCACGCCCAGGAGGGTGATCACGGCGCCGATGCCCGCGCCGACCAGGCCCTGTCGTCGACCCTGCGCGTCGATGCGCTGCGTGCTCAGGGCCAGCCGGAGGCGCGCGTCTCCCCGGCCCGGGAGATCGATGGCGCGCTCGGCGACGACCCGATCCCGCGCTTGCGAGACCTCGCCCCGACGCGTCAGGGACGCGCCGTCGACGTCGAGCACCTCGACGCCCACGAAGTCCTCGTCCGCCTCGGCGCCGCGGCACGCCTCGCCGATCGCGTCGCGGTCGCCGAAGTCGATCGCCGGCCCGAGGTTGTACGCGAGCAAGGCGGCGTGCGTGCTCGCCTTGTTCTCGAGGGCCTCGAGCCCCTCGGCGCGCTGCGTCCGCGGGAACCAGATCGCGACGAACGCGCCCACGCACCCGAAGACCACGGCCACCAGCCACGGGCTTCGCCGGAGCCCGGAGGGCGCGCCGTCCTCACGGGTCATGACGCGAGGAGGCGTCGAAGGAGTGGGGCGAGCCGTGTCGCGATGTCGTCCTTGCCGACCACCCCGTCGGCGACGCCCGAGCGCTCGATCTCGGCCAGCTGCGACGGAGACGTCCCCGAGATGAGCACGAGCCGGACGTGCATGAGCACGCGGCTCGTCCGAAAGAGTCGCGCGAGCGCGTCGCCGCTCATCGCGGGCATGTTCACGTCACAGACCAGGGCGTCGATCGCGTGGTCCCTCACGAGCCGCGTCGCGCCGATGGGGGTGCTCGACACCACGACGTGGAAGCCCGCCGACACGAGGACCGCGCGCACCATCGCCGCGGCGACGTCGTCGTCGTCGATGACCAGGATCCGCGGCTCCCAGCTCACGGCTCCCCCTCGACGCCCGCGTCGCTGGCCTCGTCCTCGCCCGCGTCGCCGCCGCACTCGTCGGGGAAGCGCTCGCCCGCGCGGTCGATCCGATCGCAGTCGAAGGGCGGGACCGACGCCGGCGGGCCGAGCCCGCAGCCGAAGCCCAGCACGGAGGCCAAGAACAGCTGGGGAGCAGGCTTCATGGAGCGCACCGGGATGCTGCCGCGGCGAGCGCCCCGCTGTCTACTGGCAAGCCCTGTTGCTCCTGCCGGGCCGCGCGCTTCGTCGTAGCATCCCCGGATGGACACCGAGCTCGCCGCGCTCCTCGACCGCGGCCTCGCGGGGGGTGGCCCCGTGGTCGTGCTCACCGGCGCGGGCATCAGCGCCGAGAGCGGGATCCCGACGTTCCGCGGCGCGGAGGGCTACTGGACCGTGGGGTCGCGCCACTACCAGCCCGAGGAGCTGGCGACGAACGCGGCGTTCCAGCGCATGCCCGAGGAGGTGTGGCGCTGGTACCTCTACCGCCGCAGCGTGTGCCGCGCCGCGAAGCCCAACGCCGCGCACCGCGCGCTCGTCGAGCTCGAGGGGGCGCTCGGCGATCGCTTCCTCCTGATCACCCAGAACGTCGACGGCCTGCACCTGCGCGCCGGGAACACGCCCGCGCGCACCTACCAGATCCACGGGAACATCGACTTCCTGCGCTGCGGCGACGCGCCCTCGTCGCTGCGGCCGATCCCGAAGGACATCGGCGAGGACTGGGAGCGCGGCTCTCCGTTCACTGACGCGGCGCGCGCGCTCCTGTCGTGCTGCCCGGGCGGACGCCTCGCGCGGCCGCACGTGCTCTGGTTCGACGAGTACTACGACGAGGCGCTCTTCCGCTTCGAGAGCTCGATCCGCGCCGCGAGCCAGGCCGCGCTCCTGATCGTGATCGGGACGAGCGGCTCGACGAACCTCCCGATGCAGATCGGCGCGATCGTCGCGCGCCGCGGCGCGCCGATGATCGTGATCAACGCGGATCCGAGCCCGTTCAGCGCGTTCGCGCTCGGCTCGGGCGCGGGCTACTTCGCGCACGGGCCCGCCGGCGAGCACCTGCCGCCGATGGTCGAGCGGCTCGTCGGCCGCGCGTGACCGCGACCTACGCGAAGACCAGCTGGCTGTTCGGTCGCGGGCTCGGCCTGGTGTTCCTGGTCGCGTTCGTCTCGTGGCACGCGCAACAGGACGGGCTGATCGGCGAGCGCGGCCTCGCTCCGGCGGCGGAGCTCGTGCGCGCGCTCCGCGCCGAGGGCCTGGGCTTCGCGGACGTGCCCACGCTCGCCTGGTTCTTCGGCGCCGACGACGCGGCGCTCTCCGCGATGTGCTTCACCGGTGAGCTGTTCGCGTTCCTGCTCCTCGTCGGGATCCTCCCCGGCCCGTCCGCGCTCGCCGGCGCGCTGTTCTACCTGTCGCTCCACGCGATCGGCGGCCCGTTCATGGCCTTCCAGTGGGACGTCCTGCTGATCGAGGCGGGCTTCCTCGGCGCGTTGGTGCTCCCGTGGCGTCTACTTCACTTGCCATCCTCCATCATCGAGCCGCCGGTCTTCGCGCGGTGGGCGGTCTACGCGCTCGCCTTCCGGCTGATGTTCCTCAGCGGCGTCGTGAAGCTCGCGAGCGGAGACGACGCGTGGTCGAGCCTCACCGCGCTCGACTACCACTACTTCACGCAGCCGCTGCCGGGCCCGCTCTCGTGGCCCGTCCACCAGCTCCCGAGCGGCGTCCACGCGTTCTCCACGGCGATGACCTTCGCGGGCGAGCTCGTGGCCCCCTGCCTGATCCCGCTCGCGCTCGTCCCGGCGCTCGTGCGCGGCGGGCTCGCCCTCGCGAAGGTGGGCCCGCGGGCCCAGCGCGTGCTCGGCGCGATCGAGGCGTGGAGCCTCCGCGCCGCCGGCGTCGCGTTCCTCGGGCTGATGCTCGCGATCCAGCTCACCGGCAACTACGGCTTCTTCAACCTCCTCACGATGGCGATCGCGCTCCCGCTCCTCGACGACGCGGTCCTCGAGCGGCTCCTGCCGCGCCGCCTCCGCGATCGGCTCGGGCGCGCCGCGCCGCGCATGCACGTCGGTCATCGCGTGGTCCGCCTCGCGCAATGTTCCTTGCTGTTGTTCACATACTGGCTCGGGCTCTTGGCGCTCCTCCTCGGGCTCGGCGCGGGCCCGAGCCTGCCCGAGGCGCTGCACGAGGACCTGGCGGTGACGCACCCGTACCGCATCGCGAACGGCTACGGCCTCTTCGCGGTGATGACCCGCATCCGCCGCGAGATCCGGATCGAGGGGAGCCTCGACGGGGTCGCGTGGCGCGAGTACCGGTTCCGGCACAAGCCGGGCGACCCGACGGAGCTCCCGGGGCAGAGCGCGCCGCACATGCCGCGCCTCGACTGGCAGATGTGGTTCGCCGCGCTCACCCCCTATCGCGCCAACCCCGAGCAGTGGTTCACGCGCCTCCTCGGGAAGCTCCTCGAGGGCGAGCCGACGGTGCTCGCGCTCTTCTCCGAGAATCCCTTCCCGGATCACCCGCCGCGCTACGTCCGCGCCGTGACCTGGGAGTACCGCTTCACCGCCGCGGACGACGCGAGCGGCGCATGGTGGCGGCGCGAGTGGCGCGGCGTGTACGCGCCGACCCTCTCGCGCCCCTGAGGGAACGCGCCGTTCGCCGCTTCGAGAAAACCTGGCCGCAGCCGCGCGAATTATCGATT
>JAYRVK010001228.1:0-6226 GCA_041918555.1 Sandaracinaceae bacterium | reverse complement strand
GCGCCGCTCGCGCGCACGCCCCAGCCCGCGCCGAGCTCGAGCCCCGGGTCGGGCGCGACGCGCGCTGCGACCAGCAAACCGCCTTGCACCCCATGGAGCGGTCCCACGGTCTCGTAGCTCGCGTCGAGGCCCGCCTCGATCCCGCTGTTCGGCTCGACGGGACGGACCTCGCCGCCCTGCGCGCGGGCGGGCGCAGGCAGCGCGAGGAACAACATCGTGAGCGCTACTCGCACCGGAGCACCCGCGCGGTGGCCGGCTCGCGCTCCGGCCGGATGAGGTAGCCGTCGTAGTCGGGGCGATCCGGCTCCGCGATCATCCAGGGCCCGTAGCCCGCCCCGACGTCCGCCGCGGCGCGCGCCCACGCGCCGAGGACGAGCGCGCGCTCCTCGTCCCGCGCGTCTCCGTCGGCGCGCCAGCCCGCCTCCTCGACGAGCAGCGGCAGCGCGTGCTCGCGCGCGACGGCGGCGGCGCGCTCGATCGCGACCGTCCCCTCGTGCACCGCGGTGAGCACCCGATCGCGACCGCGCCCGGGCTCGAGCGTCTGCGCGCCCGCGGCGTCGGGGTAGAGGTGCACGGTGAGGACGTCGAGGCCGCTCGTCGCCGCGAGGTCCCGCAGATCCTCGCCGTGCGCGCCGAGGTAGCCCTGCCCGCCCCACACGATCGGCTGGCGCGCGCCGGCCGCCCGCACCGCGATCCGCATGCGCAGGGCCCAGAGCGGCAGCGTGCTCTCGCGGCACCACCCCGGATCGTCGCAGCGCGCCTCGTTCACGAGCTCCCAGCCGAAGATCGCGGGGTCCTCGCGGTAGCGCCGCCCGTTCACGGTGTTCGTGCGGCCGACCAGCGCCGTCAAGTATCCTTGCTGATGTTCGATGGCGCGCTCGTCCGCATAGAACGCCTCGACGGGGAGCCCCTCGCCGGGCGCCACCGCCTCGAGCACCGCGGGCGCCCCTCCGTAGTCGCCCCAGTGGTTGGCGGTGACGAGCAGGAGCTGCACCTCGTGCTCCGCGGCCATCGCCAGCACGCGGTCGAGCCGCGCGAGGCCCTCCTCGCGGAGCGCCCCGCGCTCGTCCCGCAGGCGTCCCGGGTTCTCGCCGCCGGTCATGTACGCCCCGGTGCGGATCACGGGCCGCCCGAGCGCGCGCGCCTGCTCGTAGATCGCCGCGACGTCGTCCCAGCGATCCCGCCCCGCGTGATCGAGGAGCGGGTAGCTGTTGATCACGCGCGGCACGATCGGGCCCTCGGCGCTCACGAACGATGCGCCGTCGACGCCGATCACCGGCGGCGGGCGCGGCGGCGCGCAGTCGGGGCCCAGCTCCACGCACGCGAGGAGACCGAGGCCGAGGAGCGGGGCTGCCGCGCGCACGCCCGCATCGTCGCACGGGGCTGGCGGACCGCGCCCCCCCGGTGAATAGATCCTCGCGCATGAGCCTGCCGAACGACTTCTGGGATCAGCGCTACTCCGAGGACGGCTTCGCGTACGGCGACGCGCCGAACGACTTCCTGCGCGAGGTCGTCGATCGGATCCCGGACGGCGACGTCGTGTGCCTCGCCGAGGGCGAGGGCCGCAACGCGGTGTTCGTCGCGTCGCGCGCGCGGACCGGCCGCGTGATCGCCGTCGATCGCTCGGGCGTCGGCCTCGCCAAGGCCGAGCGCCTCGCCGCGGGGCGCGGCGTCGCGATCGAGACCGTGGTGGCCGACCTCGCGACCTACGAGCCGCCGCCCGGCCTCGCGGGCGTCGTGTCCGTGTGGGCGCACCTCCCGCCCGACGTGCGGCGCGCGGTCCACGCGCGCGTGGTCGCCGCGCTCCGACCGGGCGGAGCGCTGGTGCTCGAGGCGTACACGCCGGCACAGATCGGCAAGGGCACCGGCGGCCCGCAGGAGCCCGCCATGATGATGACCCTCGCGGGCCTGCGCGAGGAGCTCGCGGGCCTCACGCTCGCCATAGGCCGCGAGGTCGACCGCGAGGTCCACGAGGGTCGGTACCACCAGGGGCCGTCGAGCGTGGTGCAGGTGTACGCCGTCAAGCCGCATTGACGCGCGGGTCGTCCGCCCCGAGGTGGTCGGATGGCGTCGCGAGCGCGCCGCGACTCGGCCCTGCGGCTTCCCCGTGGACCTGCTTCCCGACTGGATCTGCGAGATCGTGTCTCCGTCGAACGCGAGCCACGGCACGGTGACGAAGCTGCGTACCTACCATCGCGAAGGGATCCCGCACTACTGGCTCCTCGATCCGCGCGGATCGACGCTGACGGTGATGCGTTGGGCCGAGGCGGGGTATACGACGGTCCTCGCCGCGAAGCGTGAAGAGCGGGTGCGCGCCGAGCCGTTCGACGCCATCGAGTTGGAGGTCGGTACCCTCTTCGGCGACGATCCCTCCGACTGAGCCGCCGAGGTGCCGCGTGGGGCACCAGGGTCCGTCGAGGGTGGTGCAGGTGTTCGCCGTCAAGCCGCATCGACGCGCGGACGCGACGCGTCGTTGCCCCGCCCGGACCGATGGGTCATACCTGGGTCATACCATGTCGGTCACGGTCAAGAAGGTCACGGTGGCGCTCGGGCGCGACGAGTACGCGTGGGCGAAGAAGCAGGCCAAGCGGACGGGGACCAGCGTGTCCGCGGTGCTCACGAAGGCGGCGCGCGAGGCGCGCGAGACCGCCGAACGGGTCGCGCGGCAGGAGGCGGCCTGGGCCGAGGTGGAGGCCTGGCTCACCGGGGGCGCCGCGCTCGGCGCCGACGAGCTCGAGGACGCTCGCCGCGAGCTCGATCGAGCGTGACGGGCCTGACGCTGGACGCGGGCGCGTTGATCGCCATCGAGCGCGGCGATCGCCGCGTCGCCAGCCTCGTCCGCGTCGCGCTCGACCGGCGCGCGCCGGTCACCGTGCCCGCGCCGGTGGTCGTCGAGTGGTGGCGGGGCCAGCGCGGTCCGATCGCGCGCCTGCTCGACGCGTTCGACGTCGAGCCCCTCGGCGAGCGGCTCGCTCGAGTCGCGGGCGAGGCGCTCGCGAGGGTGCGCGGTGCGAGCGCGATCGACGCGGTCGTCATGGCGTCCGCGGCCGCGCGCGGCGACGCGGTGATCACGGCCGACCTCGCCGACCTCGAGCGCCTGCGGGCCGTGTTCCCCGGCGTGCGGCTCCTCGGGATCGCGCGGCCGGCCGCACGAGGCGGCCTCCTCACTCCACGAGGAGCGGCGACAGGTCGGCGGTGATGAACATGTCCTCGCGCTCGAAGGTGCGTCGTGGGCGAGGAGCGCGAGCTCGCCGAGCGCGTCCTCCTTCGAGACCACGTCGGGGAAGCGCGCGCCGACCGAGCCCGCGATCTGCCGGAGGATCGGGAGGAGCGCATCCCACCGACCGCGATCGAGCGCGCGGAGCTCGACGGCGAGGAGCGCCGCGGCGTCGCCGTCGCCGCGGGCCCGGGCCGAGAAGTCGAAGGATGCGTACGAGGTGCTCATCGAGAGGTGCGGGGGGACGACGCGGTCGCTCGGTTCACGCGCCCGCAAGATTGACCCGGAACCGGCGCGGACGCCGCGCCCGTGACGGCGCTAGACTCGTTCGCGGTGAGCGAGCCCGAATTCGACGCGCATCCCCGGTTCGCCGAGCTCGGCGAGTCGGAGAGCGCCGCGTCCGCCGCGCGCCGCACGGTGGTGCTCGATCCGGGCGACCGCGTGATCGAGGTCGAGGAGCTCGAGCTCGTGAGCGCCGACGGCACGGCGCGGCTCGTCCTGCCCGCGCGGCGCGCGACGATCGGCGCCGCGTCGGGGAGCGATCTGCGCCTGAGCGATCCCACGGTGTCGCGGCACCACGCGGAGGTGATCCCCACCGACGCGGGCCCGCTCCTCGTCGATCTCGGCTCCCGCAACGGGGTCGCGGTCGGCGGACGGCGCGTCCCGCGCGTGCACCTCGCGCCCGGCCTCGTCGTGACGCTGGGCGCGGTCGAGCTCGCGGTGCGCGCGCGCACGCGGCGCGAGCGCGTGGGCTCGGGCGAGAGCATCGAGGGCGTCGTCGCGGCGAGCCCCGCGATGCAGCGCGTGGTCGCGCTCGTGCACAAGCTCGCGCCGCTCTCGTGCACCGTCCTGATCCACGGCGAGAGCGGCACCGGCAAGGAGGCGCTCGCGCGCGCGCTCCACGCGAAGGGCCCGCGCGCGGCGGGCCCGTGGGTGGTCCTCGACGGCGGCGCGGTGCCCCGCACGCTCGCGGAGTCGGAGCTCTTCGGGCACGAGAAGGGCGCGTTCACCGGCGCCGACGTCGCGCGGCCCGGCGCCTTCGAGCGCGCGGAGGGCGGCACGCTCTTCCTCGACGAGATCGGAGAGCTCCCGCTCGAGCTCCAGCCCAAGCTCCTGCGCGCGCTCGAGGCGCGCGAGGTCCGGCGCGTGGGCGCGTCGAGCCCGCGCACCGTGGACGTGCGCGTGGTCGCGGCGACGCATCGCGATCTGCGCGCCGAGGTCCGCGCGGGCCGCTTCCGCGCGGATCTCTTCCACCGCCTCGTCGTGGTCGAGCTGCGCGTCCCGCCGCTCCGCGATCGGCCCGAGGACGTGCGCGCGATCGCCGAGGCCCTCGCGCGCGATCCGAAGATCACCGGCGGTCGCGTCTCGGGGATCTCCGCGCCCGCGATGGAGCGCCTCCTCTCGCACGCGTGGCCCGGGAACGCGCGCGAGCTCGTGAACGTGATCCGCGCGGCCGCCGCGCTCGCGCCGGCCTCGAGCATCGGGCTCCCGGATCTGCCGAGCCAGCTCTCGCCGTACGCGTCGCTCGACGACGTGGTGCGCGAGAGCGCCGAGCTCGACTTCAAGGCCGCGCGCGATCGCGTGCTCGCCGCATTCGAAGCCGACTACCTCGCGCGCGTGCTCCGCGCGACGAAGGGCAACGTGAGCGAGGCGGCGCGGCGCACGGGGATCCACCGCAAGACCATCGAGCGCATGGTGCGCCGGCACGGGCTCGACGCGCGCGTGCTCGGCGGCCGCGATCCGAGGCGCGATGAGTGACGCGGCGACGCCCGGCTTCCCCGACACCCCGCCCTCGCTGCGCCTGCGCGCGGGCATGCGGATCGGCGGCTACGAGGTGCTGGCGCGCCTGAAGAGCGGCGGCATGGGCACGCTCTACGTGGCGAAGCGCGAGGGCCCCGAGGGCTTCGAGCGCACGGTCGCGCTCAAGGTCGTCCACCCGCACCTCGCGGAGGACGAGGCCTTCGTGCGGATGTTCGTCCGCGAGGCGAGCCTCGCCGCGCGCATCTCGCACCCGAACGTCGTGCACGTCGAGGAGCTCGGCCACGAGGGCGACGTGTGGTTCCAGGCGATGGAGCTCGTGAAGGGCGGCTCGCTCGCGGACCTCTTGCGCGCGATCGGCAAGGCGGACCGCATGCTCGAGGTCTCGTGCGCGGTCGCGATCGCGTGCGCCATCGCGGACGGTCTCCACGCGGCGCACGAGCTCGAGGGCGACGACGGGCGCCCGCTCGAGGTCGTGCACCGCGACGTGAGCCCGCAAAACGTCTTGCTCTCGACGAGCGGCCACGTGAAGCTCACCGACTTCGGGGTGGCCAAGGCGCGGATCGGCGCGACGAAGAGCACGACGGGAGGCCTGCGCGGGAAGATCGCGTACATGCCGCCCGAGCAGGCGTACGGGCGGCGGATCGATCGGCGCGCCGACGTGTACGCGCTCGGCGTGGTGCTCTGGGAGATGCTGACCCTTCGCCGGCTCTTCTACGCGCCCGACCCGCTCGCGCTCCTCGATCGCGTCCGCGCGCCCCTGGTGCCCGCGCCCTCGGAGCTCCGGCCCGACCTCGACCCCGCGCTCGACGCCGCGGTGCGGTGGGCGCTCGCCGCGGATCCCGCCGAGCGCGCCCCGACCGCGCGCGCGTTTCGGCAGCGGCTCGCGGAGCTCCCGGGGATCCGCCCGATCGGCCCCGACGAGCTCGGCCAGCTCGTGCGCTCGGTGCTCGCGCCGCAGATCCCGGTCGTCGTGTCGGCGTCGGCGCCGATCGAGGCGACCGACGCGCCCGAGGAGGCGGAGCGCGCGCTGCAGACGCTCACCGTGCCCACCGCGACCGGGGCGACGGCGGACCTGCGGCCGACGTTCGAGTCGATCGAGCTCGACGCGAGCTCCGAGGAGGACGCGTCGCCCGTGGCGGCGGCGATCCAGGCGCCGCCGCCCGCGCGCGGGCGCGCGATCGCCGTGATCGTCGCGAGCAGCGCGCTGCTCGGCGCCGCGGGGCTCGCGATCGCGCTGTCGATCGATCG
>JAYRVK010001227.1:0-7058 GCA_041918555.1 Sandaracinaceae bacterium | reverse complement strand
CGCGCGCGCCGAGCTCGCGCTCGAGGCGCGCGGCAAACGTGTCCTCGCCGCGCACGCCCTGGCCCTCCGCGAAGGAGTCGCCGACGACGAGCACGCGCGTCGCGCCCGCGCGAGCGCCCTCGCGGCAGAGGTGCTCGTCGAAGCGCAGACCGACCGCGTGCGGCGTGCGCTCGGCGACGTGCTCGAGGCGCGCGAGCCCTCGCGAGGTCCACTCCGAGCGCGCGGTCGGGTCGCGGAGATCGACGTCGAAGTACCCGCGCGGGTCGTCGGGGTAGGCGTCGATCACCGCGCGCTTGTCGGCCGACTCCACGTGGTTCGGGTGCGCCCAGCGCGAGGCCTCGATCCCGAGGACGCGCAGGGCCAGCTCGGCCGCGACGAGGCTCAGGAGCGTCGAGGCCGCGGCGAGCGCCAGCCGCCTCGCGAGCAGCGCTCTTCCTTCGCGGCTCACCGCGGCTTGAACGCCCGGTTCATCGCGAAGCGATGACCCTTCACGTTGTCGAAGTGGTCGGTGCAGAGGCCCACGAACCCGACGTCCGCGAGGATCGGCGCGAGGTGGAAGTGGTCCCAGCGGTATACGCGCCGCATGGTGAGCGTCTCGAGCCGGGTCGGGCCGCCGCCCTCGCGCACGTGGAAGAGGTGGTGCTCGTCGATGAAGTCCGGGCCGCGGTCGGCGACGATCGTGAGCGCCACGCGCGTGGCGTCGCGCTCGTGCTCCCACGCGATGCGAGCGGGCTCGAGGTGATCCCAGTCCCACTCGAGGATCCGGCGGCCGGCGTCGGGATCGGGCTCGTCGGCGTCGGCGAAGAAGTAGACGAGCGCGCCGCCCGGCCGCAGCGCGGCGAGCATCCCGGCGAGCGCGTCGCGGAGCGGGGCCTCCTCGTAGACCCAGTGCACCGCGTCGTTGAAGATCAGGTCGTAGCGGGCGCCGCGATCGCCGAGCCGGGCCCACGCGACGTCGAGCACCGGCACGTCGAGCCCGGCCTCCGCGAGCGCGGCGCTCGTCGCCTCGCGCGCGACGCGGGACGTGTCGCAGGCCTCGACCGCGAAGCCCTCCTCCGCGAGGTTGATGGTGTGATCGCCGAGCCCCGCGGTCGCGTCGCAGAGGCGCGGCCGCCCGGGGTAGAGGCTCTTCAGGGCGCGCTGGCTGTCGCGCTTCCAGCGCCGGAAGTCGAGCGGATCGCCGCGCCGCCGGAAGCGCTCGAAGCGCCAGTAGCGATCCCAGTCGAGCTCCCCGAGCACCGCGGCCTCACCCGCCCGCGACGCTGAGCGTGTGCCGGACGAGCTCGCCGAGCGGCGTGGTCCCGCGCTCGCGGCCCGCTCCTTCGAAGAGCGCGTGCTCGAGCTCCCACAGGAACACCGCGGCGTACCCGAGCGCGTCGGCGTTGTAGACGTAGTGCGCGAGCGCCTCGTCGTCGGCGCCGTCCTCCTTGGGGATCCCCGCCTCGCCCGCGATCAGCGGCAGCGCCGGATCGAGGAGGCGCGGGTCGCCGACGTACTCGGCGAGCTGCGCGCGCGAGGGCAGGCCGCCGTTCGGGTGGTAGACGTGGAGGTCCACGAGGTCGAGCCCGGGCTCGGTCCGCCACAGCGAGGGCAAGAAGACGTGCCCGGTGCCCGCGCTCACGAGGAGCGGCTGCGCTGCGCGCGCGGCGTCGCCCGCGATCCGGATCGCGCGGCCGAGGTGCGCCCACGGGATCGGCGTCACGGAGTCGCCCTCGATGCACTCGGAGGTCGCGGTCTCGGGCTCGTTGACGATCTCGAGCGCGACGACCAGCGACGGGTCGAGGCGCGCGGCGATCGGGGCGACGACGCGCTCCGCGAAGCGCGCGGCGGCGTCGGCGTCGTCGAGGATCGCGCGCGTGATGGAGTCACCCTCGCGCGGCCACGCGTTGGCGTCGAGGAGGCACGGGTACAGGCGCACCCCGTGGAGCGCCGCCGCCTCCTGCACCACGTCGAGCGCGCGGAAGAGGTCGTCGTGCACGCCGACCACGCGCTCGCCCTCGACGAGGAGCCCCTCGGCGTTCTCGCAGAGCCAGAGCCGCACCGCCTCGAGGCCGAGCTCGCGCGCCTCGATGATCGGGCGGTAGGCGTGCATCGGGTCGAACGACACGGGCCAGCCCGGGAAGCGCGGGTTGGGCGCGAGGTCGTGCCCGTAATCCCCGCGCAAGTAACACACATTGACGCCGCGCAGCGCCCTCGATCGAACGTCGCTCATCGCTCAGTTGGGCACGTCGTCGACGTGGATGGTGTTGCCGGGGCCCGCGCCGCCGACCGCGCGGGGCTTCCTGCCGCCGGGCCGCACGCGCTCGGGGACGCGGAGCGCGACGACGCCCTCCTCGACCCCGCGCTCCACGGTGTCGCCGGCGAGCGCGCTCGCGATCATCCCCGCGTTCCACTCCGCGTCCCACGCGTAGTTGAAGCCGTTGCACGCGACGCAGCGCTTCTCGAGCCCCTCGCGGACGATGTCCCGCGCGAGCTCCGAGCGCAGCGCGTCGACGAGCGAGGCGCGCTCGATGTTCCGGCCCTGGTGCCAGCAGAGGTAGAAGCCGTGGTCCGACAGGCCGATGAACTTCTGCGGGATCTTGCAGCCGTCGATCGGCCGGTACCGCTTGCCCTTGCGGGCGTACATCTCGAAGTGATCGAGGAGCAGCGTGCGCTCGTTGAACCACGTGTGGGTCTCTCCACACTCGCGCTCGATCCGCACGATCTGCTCGTACGCGACCTTCTCTTCGTCGGGCGTCATCTGGAAGTGCGCGGTCTCCGGCACGACCTCGACGTGCGAGAAGCCGCAGTAAGCGTAGCGAGGCCCGCCGATCGCCTGGATCGCCTTGAACGAATCGTACAAGCAATCGTAGTTGTCACGCTGCATCACCGTGTTGGTGCCCCACTGCACCTTCGACCGCTGCGTGAGCAGCTCGAGGGTCTTGAGTGAGCGGCGGTACGTCCCGGGCTTCTGGCGGATGTGGTCGTGGGCGGCCTCGGTCCCGTCGATGCTGATGGTGAGGCAGTCGAGCCGCTCGAGGAGCGGGAGGTGCTTCTCCTTGATCAGGGTCCCGTTGCTCACGAGCTGGACGCGGATGCCCGCGCCGAAGGCGTGCTCCAGGATCTCGAGGAACTGCGGGTGCACGAACGGCTCGCCGCCCGAGAAGCTCACCACGCCGACGCCGACGAGCGCGGCCTCGTCGATCGCGCGCTTCGCGATCGCGGGGTCCAGGAAGAGCGCCTCGCTCGGGCGGCGGCACATCTGACAAGTCAGGTTGCAGTACTCGCTGAGCGCGATGTCCATGCGCTCGTAGCTCGTGAAGAGCACCTCGCCGCCGCAGCGCGGGCAGGCCTCGGCCTCGAGGGCCTCGCGCCCGCTCATCCTGTGCGTCACCTCGGCGCGGCACGCGGGGCACGGGCGCGTCTTCACTCCGCGGCTCCGGCGGTCGCGAAGCTCTCCACGTCGGAGCACGCGGCGAGGCAGCCGGGGCAGCGCTCGGTGAGGGCGAGGGTCTGGAGCTGCCGGTGGTGCACCGACTGCCAGAGGTCGACGATCTCGTCGGTGAGCGCGTTGCCCATCCGGTCGGCGTCGGTGCGCATGAAGAAGCAGGGGTACACGTCGCCGCGGAAGTCGACGAGGAGGAACTTGCTCGGCAGGTAGCACCCGCCCGGCGGGATCGGGCGCGTGCCCTGGGTGAGGTAGTCGGGGATCACCGAGAACATGGACTCGGTGAAGATGCGCACGCCGAGCGCGTCCGCGTGCGCCTTCACCCGCTCGAGCTCGGCGACGATCCGCTCGCGGGGCGAGCGCAGGAGCGAGAAGCGGTGGAGCTCCTTGTCGGGGCCGCTGATCTCGAGCTGGAACGGCTGGAAGCTCACGTCGCCGATCCCGAGCTCGTGCGCGAGGGTCACCAGCGCGGGCAGGTGCTCGAGCGACTCCTTGAGGATCACGCCCGAGAGGCCGACCTCGATCCCGCGCTCGAGGCACGCCCTCACGGTCTCGATCGACTTGTCGTAGTTGCCCTCGCCGCGCAGCGCGTCGTGGACCGGGCGCGGGCCGTCGATGCTCACGTGAAGCGCGACCGAGGGGCAGCGCGCGAGGCGATCCAGGTGCGCCTCGGTGATCATGGTCCCGTTGGTGACGATGTCCTGCCGGCGGTAGCCGAGCTCCTGCGCGAGCTCGACGACGTCGAGGAAGTCCTTGCGCATGAAGCTCTCGGCGCCGCACGGCGTGAACGTGTGCGCGCCGAGCTGGCGGGCCTGGCGCAGGATCTTCGCGACCGTCTCGAACGGGACGCCGTGCTGCTTCAGCTCCCAGACGCTGCACATCACGCACTTGAGGTTGCAGTAGACGGTCAGCTCGATGGCGATCTCGTCGAGCGGCCGCCCGAGGGCGCGGCTCGCGCGGAGCGGAGTGAACTGCGAAGGCGTCACCGGGTCTCGACCGTCCTCTCGGCGCCGGGGGCGCCCGCGCGGGCCAGCGTGCGCCGGCACTCGGCGATGACGTGATCGACGTCGTTCTCGTAGCCGTTCTTCACCCAGCGCCCGCGCGCGTCGCGCACGTACCACCGGAGGTCCTGGCGGATGAACCGCGCGAGCACGGGGTCGTGGGGGTGGAGGTCCATGAAGCGGACCGCGTTGTGGACGTAGGTGTCGTAGCTCGGCGGGAGCTGCCGGGCCTCGCAGCGGAACGGATCGCGCGGCGCGTCGTCGTCGACGTGGAGCACCGCGGCGCTCGGCTCCTCGACGATCCGGTAGCCCGCGAAGTGGAGGCGGTAGCCGAGCTCGGTGTCCTCGAGGCCCCAGCCGGAGAAGCCGTCGTCGAAGCGGAGCTCGGGGCCGCCGCGGGTGACCGAGAAGTTGCACGAGTAGACGAAGATCCAGGGCGCCTCGTGCTCCTCGACGGAGCGCCCCTCGAGATCCGCGATGCGGTCGTCGCGCTCGGCGCCATCGAAGTCGCGGGGATCGGGCGCCACGCCCTCGAACGCGAGCGTGCGATGGCGCGGGCCGAGGACCACCGTGCGCTGGCCGCGGCGCGCCTCGTGGGCGCGGAGGTGCGCCTCGACGTAGTGCGGTCCGACGAGCACGTCGTCGTCGGCGAAGATCACCACGTCGCCGACGGCGCGCTCGATGCCGAGGTTGCGCGCCTGTCCGGCGCGGAAGCCGAGGTCCTCCTGCCAGGCGTGCACGATCGGCAGCCGGTCCGCGAAGCTCTCGACGACCTCGGCCGTGTGATCGGAGGATCCGTCGTCGCCGACGACGACGCGCGCGAGGCGGTCGGTCGCTTGGCGCGTGACGCAGTGGAGCAGGGACCGCAGCCGCTCCGCGCGGTTGTAGGTCGGGATGACCAGGGTGGCTTTCACGAGACGGCCGGTACCATGCCACCGACCCGACGATGCCTCAACCGGGGGACACCACCTCGTCGAGGCGGATGCCCTCGGCCGAGAGCGCGCCGAGGGTCTCTTCGAGGGCGCGCTCGGAGCGCTCCGAGCGGACGACCCGCGCCGAGCGCTCGATCCCCGCCTCCGCGAGGGCGTCGAGGCCGCGGCGGAACGCGTCGAAGGTGCCGGGGCCGAGGATCGCTTCGTGGACGTCGCGCTGCATCGCGTGGACCTCGCAGGTCGCGGCGACGAGGCCGGCGTCGCGCGCGGCCTTCGCGAGGCCCCGCTCGGCGAAGGGGTACACGAGCGTGCGCATCGCGACGTGCGACTCGACGACGGCGCGCGCGCGGCGCACGACCTCGAGGAACGCGGGGTGCTCGGCCGGCGCGCCCCCGAGGAGGTACACGCTCCGCGCGCGGACCTTCTCGGCGTACGCGACGCGATCGAGGAGCTCGTCCCGCGGCACGCCGCCCGGGATCACCCGGTGGAGTCGCCGGTGCCACGGGGAGCGCACGGTCGCGGCGCCGCCCCACTCCATCCCGACGGTGTGCGGGCGCGAGCACGTCTCCTCGACGTCGGCGCGCGAGCGCGCGGCGAACGCGGCGATCGCGGGATCGCCCGCGTGCTTCTGCTCGAGGCGCGCGAGGTTCGCGAGGTAGCCCGCGAACGCCTCGCGCGTGGGCTCGCGGCGCCGGAACGGGTTGCGCGGCGCGGCCTCGTGCGGGTCCGTGAGGTGGAAGCCGATCGCGAAGCGCGAGCAGACGAAGCGGGCACCGGCGCGGTGCAGGCGGTACCCGAGGTCGAGGTCCTCGAGGCCCCAGCCCACGAAGTCGTCCGCGAACCCGCCGACCCGCTCGAGCAGGGCCCGTGACAACGAGACGTTCCCCGTATAGGTGAGGGTCCACGGGTCGTCGAGCCACTCGGGGTGATCGAACGTCGCGCGGAGCGCGGGCTCGCGGGAGCGGTCCGGGATGATCCGCAGCGCGTCGAGGTCCTGCCCGCGCACCTCGGAGAGGGCGTGGACGTGGCCGAGGTCGTGGAGGTTGTAGCCGGACAGATAGCCGAGGACCACGGCGTCGGGGACGTGCCGGTGGGCCCAGTCGAGGTGCCAGAGGAAGTCGCGGCCGACCGCGACGTCGGCGTCGAGGAACGCGAGCACCTCGTGCTTCGCCTCGCGCGCGCCGCGCTGGCGCGCCTGGCCCGCGCGGAACGCGGCGTCGCCCTGGCGCACGAGGCGCACGTTGGCGGGCATCTCTTCGAAGATCGGCGAGACGTCCTCGCGCGAGCCGTCGTCGACGACGATCACCTCGTAGCGCTCGCGGGGGTAGGTCTGCTTCGCGAGGCGCGTGACCACCTCGCTGAGGATCTTCACGCGCTCGAACGCCGGCACGACCACGCTGAACGCCGTCGGGGTCGAGGCGACGCCGGGGCGGGGCGGCTCGCCCTCGAGCCGCGGGATGCGCAGCGGGTCCCCGTCCCACGCGGAGCTCGGCTGCACGGTGAACGCCGCCTCGTACCCGGCCGCCGCCACCGCCTCGCGCGCGAGGTCGGGCGCCTCGCCGAAGGGGTACGCGAAGAGCCGCGGCGCCTCGCCGAGCTCGCGCGCCATCGCCTCGCGCGCGCGGAGGCACTCGTCGAGGAGCCGCGCGCGGTGCGCGGCCTCGTCCTCGTCGTAGAGGCGCCAGCGCATGCGCGGGT
>JAYRVK010001226.1:0-3224 GCA_041918555.1 Sandaracinaceae bacterium | reverse complement strand
GCCGCCTCGATCGCGTCGATCCGGCGGCCTACCGTCGAGGCGTCGACCGCGAGCTGCGCGGCGGCGCCGGCCAGGGTGCGGGCCCGATGCAGCGCGAGGAGGAAGCGCGCGTCGTCCCAGCGAAAGGATCTCGAGGCGTCGAGGGGCATTGCAGGGATGCAGGCTCACCCCGCGATCTTGCGGCTACCACTGCGTTCGTGCAGGGCCCACCTTCGAGGTCGTGGAGGACGCGATGACGACGAACAGGGACCCGGAGCTGCACGTGGTGCTCGGCGCGGGACAGGTGGGGCGGCAGCTCGCGGAGCGGCTCGCCGCGCGCGGGCTGCGCGTGCGGAGCGTGCGCCGCGGCGAGGCCGCTCCTCTGGCTGGGATCGAGGCCGCGCGCGCGGACCTGTCGGATCCCGACGCCGCCGCGGCCTCCTGCGCGGGCGCGACGGTGATCTACGACTGCACCAACCCCGCGAGCTATGCGTCGTGGCGCGAGACGCTGCCGCCGCTCAAGCGCGGGGTGCGCGAGGCGGCCAAGCGGACGGGCGCGTTCCTCGTCGTGCTCGACAACCTCTACGTCTTCGGGCGCCCCGAGGGTGGCGGCATCGACGAGGGCACCCCGATGCGTCCGTGCAGCGAGAAAGGGACGTTGCGGGCCGAGCTGGCCGACGAGCTCTTCACCGACGTCGCGCGCGGCGAGCTCTCCGCGTGCGTCGGCCGCGCCTCCGACTTCTTCGGCCCGGGCGCGGCGGACATGTCGTTCTACGGCGAGCGCTTCGTGCGCGCGCTCGCCGGGGGCTGGCCCGCGCCGGTGCTCGGCGACCCCGATCTGCCGCGCAGCTACTCGTACGTGCCGGACGTCGTGCGCGGCCTCGCGGCGATGGGTGAGCAGCGCGAGCGCGCGGCGGGCGAGACGTTTCTCCTCCCGGTCGCGTGGCGGAACGGCACGACGCGCGAGCTCGTCGCGCGCTTCGGCGCGCCGCTCGGGCGCACGCCGCGCCTGCTCCCGCTCCCCCGCTGGCTCTTCCGCGCGCTCGGCCTCGTCTCGCGCGATCTCGGCGCGGTCGCCGAGATGATCTACCAGTGGGAGATCCCGTACGTCGTCGACGATGCCCGCTTCGCGCGGACGTTCGGCGTGCACGCGACGCGGGTCGAGGACGCGATCGCGGGGAGCCTCGCGGCCGCGGGCGTGGGGCCCGCGGTCGCGATCGATCACAGCACGACGAGCCAGACGAGGTAGAGCACGCCCATCACGACGGCGAAGAGCCCGAGCAGGCCCTGGAACGGCGCGATCTTGGCGCGGATGCGGTCGCCCTTGTCCATCGCCTCGGCGTTCTTGCTCAGCGCGTACTTCGTGATGAGCCCGAAGCCGAGCAGGAAGCCCACGAACAGATCCGCGATGGCCACGCACAGCCAGAACGCCCACGTGAGCGGCGCGGTCGCCAGCAGGCCCAGACCGAGCACGCAGGAGATGGTCTCCCAGATGCCCCACACGAACATCACGACGCCGATCCAGCCCTGGTAGGGCGCGAGCTTGTCGAGCAGGCTCTTGGCGTTCGGGAGCCGCGAGACGATCAGGTTCGACGCCGCGATGAGCCCGCCGGCGATGGTGATGAGTCCTCCGAGCATGTGAATCCTCCTCCTTGGGTTGGAGGTGCCCTGCGCAAGGCTCGTTCCAGCGCGCGCGCCCTCCGATCCGGGGGGGCGCGCCAGGCAACTCGGGCTCGATCGAGCAAGCCTTGCTCGCGCGGGGTCGGCGCGTACGATCCCCTGCGATGGAGACGGAGCTTCGGATCGAGGGGATGACCTGCGGGCACTGCGTGAAGCACGTGGACCGCGCGCTGCGCGCGCTCGCGGGCGTCGAGGACGTCGCGATCGAGCTCGAGGCCGGGCGCGCACGGGTGCGCCACGACGATCGGTGCACGGTCGCCGCCCTGCGGGCCGCGGTGAGCGAGGCCGGCTACGCGGCCACGCCCCCGCGCTGAGCTCGATCAGGAGACGAGGCGGGCCTTGGCCGTGATCTCGACGGCGCCGCCCAGGGCGCGGCTGACCGGGCAGCCCTTCTTCGTCTCGGCCGCCACCGTCTCGAGCCTCGCCTGATCGCCGCCGCTCGCGCGGACGTCGGTCGCGAGGTCGATGCGCACGATGGTGAAGCCCGCCTCCTTCTTCTCGAGGTGGACCTGCGCCTTGGTCTCGATGCTCTCGGGGGTCATCCCGTTGCGCTCGAGGGCGGCCGACAGCGCCATCGAGAAGCAGCCGGCGAGCGCCGCGCCGATCATCTCCTCGGGGTTCGATCCCTTGGCGTCCTCGAACCGAGTGCCGAAGGCGAACTGCACCTCGCCGCCGTTCGCCGGCTTCATCGAGCCCTTGCCCGCCTTGAGGGTCCCCGTCCACTTCGCGTTCGCGTTGCTGATGGTCATGCGGCCCTCCTAGGCCGGGCCTCGGGATCGGGCAAGCGGTCGCGCATTGACAGCGCGCGCGGCGCGGATCACGGAGCCGCGGTGCCCGCCCGCGCGACCGGCGAGCGCGTCGTGCCGGAGGACTACCTCCGCTCCCGCGACGCGTACTTCATCTACGCGATGCACGTCGCGACCTACGACCACGCGGCGCCGTGGGTCGAGGGCAAGGACGTGCTCGACTTCGGCTGCGGCACCGGGTACGGCGGCGCGCGGCTCGCCGACCGCTGCCGCTCGATCCGCGGCGTCGACGTCTCGGGCGAGGCGATCGCGCACGCCCGCGCCACGTACGCGCGGCCCGGCCTCGACTTCGAGCGCATCGCGCGGATCGAGGAGCGGCCGCTCCCCTTCGCCGACGCCTCGTACGACGTGGTCCTGTCGTTCCAGGTGATCGAGCACGTGCCGGACCCCGAGGCGTACCTCCGCGAGGTGCGCCGCGTGCTGCGGCCCGGGGGCCGCTTCATCGTGGCGACGCCGGACCGGCGCACGCGGCTCTTCCCCTTCCAGCGCCCGTGGAACCGCTTCCACCGCGTCGAGTACGCGGCGCCCGAGCTCGCGCGGCTCCTCGCGGCGCGCTTCGACGAGGTGGAGCTGCTCACGATGAGCGCGGACCCCGCGATCCTCGACCCCGAGCTGCGTCGGACGCACCGGCTCCGCTGGGCGACCCTGCCGCTCACGCTCCCCTGGACGCCCGAGCCGATCCGGGTGGGCGGGCTCGCCCTCCTCAAGGCCCTGCAAGATCGTTTGCGATCGAACGGGGGCGGGGCCTCGCGGTCGTTC
>JAYRVK010001225.1:0-6693 GCA_041918555.1 Sandaracinaceae bacterium | reverse complement strand
GCTCGTGCTCGTGCTCGTGCTCGTGCTCGTGCTCGTGCTCGTGCTCGTGCTCGTGCTCGTGCTCCTACTCGTGCTCGTGCTCGTGCTCGTGCTCGTGCTCGTGCTCCTCCTCGTGCTCCCGCTCGGGCTCGCTGCGCCCTGCGCCTGACCGCCCCCGCGCCCGCGCCCGCGCCCGCGCCCAGCGCCCGCGCCCGCTTGCTGCCTGCGATGCGCGATCCGCGGCGCGATCGCTGCAGGCTTGCATCGCGCGCGTGCATCGCGCGCGCGCACTCTCCTCGTCTTCCCTCTCCTCGTCTCCCGGCTCGATCTCGATTGTCGCGGCCGCACCGCGCCGTGCGATGCGCGAGCGGTGCCGCGCCCGCGCCCGCCCCCGCGCGCTTCGCCGGATCGGAGCCCGCCTACTCCTCGCGCTTCCTCAGCCGCGCGAGCACGTCCGCGAAGCCCTTCCCCTCCGGCACCTCCGGCAGCTCGCTCGGATCGAGCTCCGCGAGCACCGCCGGCGACGCACCCTCCCCCGCGCCGAGCAAGAGCACGCGCCCGCCCACCTCGACGAGGTAGAGCGCGCGCCGCCCGTCGAGCGGCACGCGCTCGAGCACCTTCACCCGCCGCCCGCCGCCGAGCCCGAGGCCCCGCTTCGCGCTCCAGCGCAGCACCACCCACGCGAGGATGCACACCGCCGCGAGCGCGAGCAGCGTCTGCAGGAGCGACACGCCGTAGCCGCTCGGCAAGGCGCCTTGCAGCAGTACAGGCATCTCAGTAGCGGGGCACGTTCGGATCGACGTGCAGCGACCACGCGTCGATGCCGCCCTGCAGGTTGTGGACGTCGCGGAAGCCCTGCGCGAGCAGGTGCGAGGCCGCCTGCGCCGAGCGCATCCCGTGGTGGCACATGAACACGATGGTCTTGTGTCGATCCAGCGACTCGAGCTCCCCCACCACGTCCGTCAGCGGCACCGCCGACTCGATCTTCGCGGTCGAGCGCTCCTCCGGCGTGCGCACGTCGACGAGGAGGTGCGGCTTGCCCTCGTCGATCCAGCGCTTGAGCTCGTCCACGGTGAGCTGGCCCACCATCGGCGGGCGCTTGGGCACGTCGACCTTGAAGCCGATGTTGCCGCCGCGCTCCATGTAGTCGATGCGCACGCCGTCGGCGCGGCGCGCCGTCGAGCGCGTCATCACGAGGTCGAGCTCCCCCATGTCGAGCACGAGGTCCCCCTCGCGCTCCTGATCGAGATCGAGGAGCGGCTCCCAGTTCGAGCTGATGGTGAGCCGCACCACCGGCTCCTCGGTGTCGCCCTCCACCTCCCAGAAGCGGATGAACGCGGTCTCCGCCGACTTCGTGAGCGTCACCTGCGGCTCGCTCAGCTCGATCCGGGACATCCCGAGCACCGCGGCGAGCTCGCCCGACTTCGTCATCTCGTGGATGATGTCCGAGCCGCCGACGAACTTCGCGTCGACGTAGAGCTGCGGGATCGTCGGCCACGAGCTGAAGTCCTTGATCGCCTCGCGCAGCCGCGGATCCGCGAGCACGTCCACGGTGCGGTAGTCGTCGAGGTACTCGTCGAGGATGTCGACGGCGCGCGCGGAGAACCCGCACTGGGGCGCCATCCGCGTCCCCTTCATGAACAGAACGACCCGGTTGTCGGCCACCAGCGCATGGATCTCGTCGTGCACGCCCATGCCGCACAAGAAATCACGGCCCGATCCCGCTGACAATGCCCAGCCGCGGGAGGTCTCGCCGATGATCCGCCCGGCCTACTCGGCCGCTTCGTCCGCGGCGGCGGCGCCGAAGTCGATCGAGCGCTCGAGCACCTGGGCCACGTCGAGCTGCTCGACGTCCTCCTCGCGCTCCGCGGCCTTCACGCCGTCGCCGAGCATCGTCATGCAGAACGGGCACCCGCTCGCGATGGTGTCGGCGCCGGTGTCGAGGAGCTGGAGCGTGCGCTTGTTGTTCACGCGCGCCTCGCCGTGCTCCTCCTCCTTCCACATCTGCGCGCCGCCCGCGCCGCAGCAGAGGCCGCGCTCCTTGTTCCAGTACGAGACCTCCTCGAGCGTCACGCCCGGGATCGCGCGGAGCACGTCGCGCGGGCTGTCGTAGACCTCGTTGTAGCGGCCGAGGTAGCAGCTGTCGTGGTACGCGACCTTCGTGTCCACACGTCTCTCGGGCTTCAGGCGGCCGTCCTTGATCAGCTCGTCGAGGAGCACGGTGTGGTGGACCACGTCGTACTTCCCGCCGAACGCGGGGTACTCGTTCGCGAGGCTGTTGAAGCAGTGCGGGCAGGCCGTGACGATCTTCTTCTTCGCCGCGCCGTTCTCGTTCAACGCCTCGACGTTCTGCTGCGCGAGCATCTGGAAGAGGTACTCGTTGCCCGCGCGCCGCGCGGGATCGCCGGTGCACGTCGCCGCCGTGCCCATGATCGCGAACTCGACGCCCGCGTGGTGCATGAGCTTGGCGAACGAGCGCGCGACCTTCTTGGCCTGATCGTCGTAGTTCGCCGCGCAGCCGACCCAGTAGATCACCTCGGCGTCCGGCGCCTCCTCGACGGTCGGCACCAGGAACCCGAGGTCCTTCGCCCAGCCGCCGCGGTCCATCGCGGGGAGGTTCCACGGGTTGCCGTTGACCTCGATCGCCTGGAACGCCTTGCCGAGCTCGTGCGGGAACTCGTTCTTGACCATCATCTCGTGGCGCCGCATCTCGACGATCTTGTCGACGTACGAGATGTTGACGGGGCACTGCTCCTCGCACGCGCGGCACGTCGTGCAGGCCCAGATCACCTCGGGGTCGATCACGTCGCCGACGAGGTCCACCGGCGAGAGCTTGCGGTGGTAGCCCTCCGGCGGGTCGCCGTGCACGCGCAAGCCGGCTTCCTCGCGCTCGGTGGTGAACTTGTCGATCCCGAAGGTCCCGACGTAGTGCGGCTCGAGATCGTAGAGGTGATCGCGGAGCGCGAGCGTGAGGTGCTTGGGCGAGAGCTTCTTGCCGGTCGTGAACGCGGGGCAGTTGTCGCTGCAGCGGCCGCACTCGGTGCACGTGTAGAGATCGAGCAGGTGCTTCCAGGTGAAGTGCTCGGGGCGGCTCACCCCGATCGGCTGATCGTTCTCGACCTTGCCCTCGAGATCCTCGACGTCGGGGAGCTTGCCCTTGGGCGTCAGGTGATCGGCGAAGGTGTTGGGGATGATCGTGACGATGTGGAAGTGCTTCGAGAACGGGAGGATGTTGAGGAACGCGAGCACCCACGTCGAGTGGTACCAGAACCCCGCGTGCTCGAAGAACGTGATGCCGCCGCTCGGGAGGCCCGCGAACGCCACCGCGAAGAGCGAGCCGAAGGGCTCGTACCAGCGCCACGTCACCTCCGCGCCCGAGGCCGCCGCCTCGCGCGCCGCGTGGCCGCCGACGTACACGTAGTCGGAGACCATCATCGAGCTGATGATGAACAGGATGAGGAGGCCTTCGAAGCCGAAGGACATGCGCTTGGGCTTCGCGACCAGCCGGAAGTACGCGAACACCGCGCAGCCCGCGATCGCGCCGAACGCCGCGAGCTCCTTGGCCACCGAGTAGAGCTGGCCGAGGATCGAGCGCGTCGAGAGGATCCCCCAGAAGTCGAAGTCCGCGTCGAAGCCGCGCGCCCACAGCATCACGCTGTTGAGCAGGAGCACCTGGAACGCGACGAAGATCCCGATGTGCGCGAGGCCCTCGAGCCGGTACTTGTCGTTCGCCGGCATCTTCTTCTGCGCGAGCACGATGATCAGCACCCGCTTGATCCGCTGCGCCAGGGCGTCGAACGACTGCCAGGTGAAGCGCGGCTCGGGCGCGCCGACCATGAGCAGGCGCCAGCGCCGGACGGCCGACCACGCGAACGCCCCGCCGAAGACGACGAAGACGAGCGTCATGCCAATGGGACTCATCGGACCTCCGCGGCGACGCTTAGCGTGCGCCCCTCGGCATGTCCACGCCGCTGCGCCCCCGAACGTTACGAACGAAAGGGCCTACTTCGGGAGCTTCGCGTCGAAGAACGCGCGGAGCTTGATCAGGTTCTTCTCCTCGCGGGAGAAGGACGGCGCGGAGTAGCTGCGCGCGAAGCCGCGCACGTCGGAGAGGAGCTCGCCCATCACCGTCGCGTCCGCGAGGATGTCCGCGACCGCGCGGCCGCGCGCCGCGCCCTTGCGCAGGCCCTTCACGTACGACTCGAGGCGCGCGTAGTTCCCGCCGAGGAACTCGCGGATGAGATCGCAGTCGCCCGCGAGGCCTGCGAGGACCTTGAGCTTGTCGGCCGGGATGTCGCCGGTGTCGCCCTGCGTCGCGAGATCGGCCGCGACACGGAGGACGAACGCGTCGTCGAGGTAGCCGATGTCGTCGATCCCGTCGGGGATGAGGTCGAGCGACTTGAAGAGGTAGTTGATGCCGCCCGCGACCGCCTCGCGCGCGACGCTGCCGACTCCGTCCGCCTCGAGCACCGACGACAGGTGCTCGGCGTCGTCGCCGAGGCTGCGCAGCCACGTCGGGAAGGTGTCGAGATACTTGGCCATGTCCTCGCTCATGTGACCCCTCTTCGTTCGTCCCGGCCCCGGGAGCCGCGGCATCCTATACGAAGGCCGCGCGCGGGTTCAACGGTCGACAGACGCCATCCGGCCGCACTATCGTCCCGCGCATGACGCGCACGAACGCGACGGTGATGGCCGTCCTTTGCGCCCTCCTCGGGGCCGCTCCCGCCGCGGCGCAAGACGCCGAGGCGCCGCCCCCGGCGGAGGCGCCGCCGGCTCCGGCGCAGGTGGCCGTGACCGCGCAGGCGATCACGGCGCCCCCCCCCGCCCGCCAGTACGCGCGGCCGCGGCCCGCGCCGCCGATCATGGTCGCGGTGCTCGCCGAGGAGCGGACCCCCGAGGACGTGACCGCGGCGGCGCGCGACGCGCTGGTCGCGCAGATCACGGCGATGGCGAGCGGCCGCGCCGTGCACGCGCTCGCCGCGCCCGACATCCTCGCGGCGATCGGCGCGTGCACCGACGACGCATGCATCGGCGGGCAGCTCGCGTCGGCGGGCGTGCAGGCCGGGGTGATCCTGCGGATCGCGCGCCGCGGCCGCGCCCTCGCGGGGACGCTCGCGATCCGCGATCCGGTCAGCGGCACCTCGCGCACGGCCGCCCCGATCGAGGGGGCGATCCCGAGCGCGGCGGCCGAGGTCCCGGCGGCGCTCGCGGCGCTGACCGCGCAGCTCGCGAGCGCGATGCCGAGCCCGCCGCCCGGCGCGGCGACGCTGCTGGTGACGACGACCGCGGACGGCGCGCTCGTGACGATCGACGGCGAGGACATCGGCGAGTCGCCGGTCGGGCCGATCGAGATCGCGGACGGAGAGCACGAGGTCCTCGTGCGGCTCGGCGACCACCAGTCGTTCCGGACCTCGACGCGGATCGCGCCCGGCGGGCGCGCGCGGGTGGACGCGACGCTGCGCCCGATCGGCGCGGGCGAGGGCGGCGCGACCGGGGATCCGAGCGATCCCTTCGCGACGAGCGACTCGGGCGGCGGCGACGAGCTCACGAGCCAGTGGTGGTTCTGGACGATCATCGGCGCGGGCGCGGCGGTGCTCATCGGCGTGGCGATCGGCGTCGGGGTCGCGGTCGCGGACGCGAATTCGGGGCCGCCCGTGCCAGCCCAGCCGCAGGGGATCCCGCTGCCGGCGATCCTGGGAGGGATGTGACATGCGCACGATGATCCGCACCTCCGCTGCGTTCGTGATCGCGCTCTTCGCCGCGAGCTGCGCCGGCGAGGAGCCGCCGCCCGAGGGCTTCCACCTCGAGCTCCGGCTCGTGTCGGTCGCGCCGAGCGTGCTCGAGACGGTCCAGGTGCGCTTCGAGCCGCAGGGCGCGGGCGAGACGTTCACGGCGATCGAGCCGATGAGCTTCGAGGACGGCGCGATCGCGCTGAGCGTCGAGCCCGACGGCCGCTTGCTCGTCACCATCGACGGCGCGCACATCAACCAGTTCGCCGTCGACGACGGGATGGGCGGGTTCATCTACGACCTCGAGCTCTGGAGCGACGACGAGATGGGCCGCGCGCCGGCGCCGAGCGTGCGCGTGGTCGGCCTGCGCGGCGGCGAGGCGATCGCCGAGGGCTTCTTGTTCCTTCCGCAGTGGCCGCTCCCGCTCGGGCAGCGCAGCCGCGTGACGGTGCAGTGCCGCATGGCGGTCATGGACCGGTGCGTCCCGTAGCGCAGGGCGTCGCCGCCCTCGCCCTCGCGATCACCGGCTGCGGCGTGTTCGGCGTCCCCGCGATCCGGCGCACGGTGGGCGGCGAGTCGCGCGTCGGCGCGTTCGTGTCGCCGCACTCCTACGAGCACTTCCTGCGCGGCGAGCTGGCCGCCGCGGATGGCGATCTCCGCGCGGCGGCCGAGGCCTACCGCCAGGCGCGCGCGGGCCCCGCGGACGATCCGCTGCTCATCGCGCGCCTCGCGGACGTCGTCGCTCGGCTCGGCCGCGAGCAGGAGGCGCTCGCGCTCCTCGCGCAGGGCGACGAGCTCTCGCCCGACGACGAGTCGATCCACCTCGCGCGCGGGCAGCTCCACGAGCGGCACGAGCGGCTCGACGACGCGGCCGACGCCTACGGACGCGCCGCGAGCGCGGCCCCGCGCTCGGAGCACGGGCCGATCGCGCTCGCCGCGCTGCTCCGCCGGCGCGAGCGCGGCACCGAGGCCGACGCGGTGCTCG
>JAYRVK010001224.1:0-8464 GCA_041918555.1 Sandaracinaceae bacterium | reverse complement strand
GGAACGGATAACCGCTGAAAGCATCTAAGCGGGAAGCCGGCCTCAAGATTAGGCATCCCGGGCCGCAAGGCCCCTGAAGACCCCTCGAAGACTACGAGGAGATAGGCAGGGTGTGGAAGCGTAGTGATACGTGAAGCTGACCTGTACTAATCGGTCGTGAGGCTTGACCTACCTCTAAGGCAAGCGTACGAGGCTCGAGATCAGGGTTGGAAGTGAGAGCTTCCAATCCGCTGACGAACGTTGCGGCTTGGACCGCTTTCTCTGTGCTTCCAAAGTTTCTCCGGTGGCGATGTCGGAGGGGCCACACCCGATCCCATCTCGAACTCGGAAGTTAAGCCCTCCAGAGCCGATGGTACTGCATGCGTGAGTATGTGGGAGAGTAGGACGCTGCCGGGTCTAATCGCCAAAAACCCCAGGTCGGAATCTACCGACCTGGGGTTTTCCTTTTCCGTCTGTGATACGACGCCCGGGGATGCGGCGACGACTCGGCATCGCGGCGGTGGTCGCCCTGGCGCTGCTGCTGCTCGCGGGAGCGCTCGGCTGGTTCGTCTGGGTCCCCTCCGCCATCGAGGCGCGCCTCGTGGACGCCGCGGCGCGTCGCGGGCTGCGCGCGAGCGTGGGCGCCGTCGACGCGGGGCTCTCCGAGGTCGAGCTGCGCTCGGTCGAGCTCGACGGGCGCGACGCGCTCCGCGTGCACGTCGATCGCGTGGTCGTCGGCGCGGGCGTCCTCGACCTCGCGCTCGACGGGGCGCGGGCCGTGCGGCGTGCGAGCGCATCGGGCGTGCGCGTCAGCGTGGATCTGTCGCGCCGCGAGCTCGCTGGTGTCCTGCGCGCGCTGCGCGGGGCCGGGGGCGATGGGGCCGCCGAGGACGGGTCCTCGAGCCGGCCCGCGATCGACGTGTCCCACCTCGAGGTCACCGTGCGCGACGCGGACGGGCCGCTCGTGACCGTGGTCGACGCGGAGGCGCAGCTCCTCGCGGGCGATGTGGTGCGCCTGTCGTCCGGGGCGATCGCGCTGGCGCCCGGCGAGGCCGAGGGGCTGACGATCGCTTCGACGACGGCTCGCCTCCACGACGAGCCTGGCGAGGGATGGAGGGTCGACTCGCTCATCGCGCGCGACGCCCGGATCACGTACCGCGAGCGCGCCGCCGACGAGGCGAGCCCGGTGTGGGAGCGAGCCCGCGTCGGCTCGCGCGCAGGCGCCACTCTCTTCGCGACCTCCGATGCGGACGAGGACGAGCCGAGCGCCGACGAGCCATCGGACGAGGAGTCCTCTCGACTCGCCGCGATCGCCCGTCTCGCGCGGGGCATCGGTCCGCGGCTCGCGGCCGGGGCGGCGCTGCGGCTCGAAGGCCTCGAGGTGGTCGCGATCTCGGGCGACGGACGAGAGTCCGTCTTGCGGGAGCTGCACTCGGAGGCGCGCGCGCTCCCCGGGGGTCGCTACCGGCTCGAGGGCGAGGGCCGGCCGGGTCGCGGCGGCCGCCTCGGTTGGGACCTCTCGGTCGACCCCGACGCGCTTCGCGCCGAGGGCAGTCTGGACTTCCAACACGTCCCGTTCGCCTTGCTCGTCCCCTTCCTCCCCGATCTGCCGTGGCATCGCCCCGAGGACGCGACCCTGACGGGCGAGCTCACGATCCGCGGCGCGTCGGCGAGCCGCGTGCACCTCGAGGGCGAGGCGTCGATCGCCGGCCTCGCAGTGTCGTCGTCGCGCATCGCGGCGACGCCCGTGCGGGGCATCACGGCGTCGTTCCGAGGGGAGGCGGACTGGCTCCCAGTCTCGCGGCGGCTCGAGGTCTCGAGCGCGACCATCGGGCTCGGGGACGCGCGCGCCCAGCTGACCGGCTCGCTCGAGTGGCCGGAGGACCACTACCTCGTCGACGCGCGGATCACGCTGCCACCCAGCGAGTGCAACGCGGCGGTCCGCGCGATCCCCGGCGATCTCCTGGCGGAGGTCGCCGGCTTCACGTTCCGCGGCCAGATCGGGGGGCAGGCCGTCCTGCGCGTGGACTCCCGCGACCTCGACGCGACCGCGCTCGACATCGACGTCGCCGACGGTTGCTCGTTCGTCTCGGCCCCCGCCATGGCCGACGTCAGTCGGTTCTCGACCACGTTCGTGCATCGCGTGCTCGAGCCGGACGGGACCGAGTTCGTGATGGAGACCGGACCCGAGACGCTCGCGTGGACGCCGCTCGCGCAGATCAGCCCGTTCTTCGTACAGGCCGTGCTCGGCCACGAGGACGCAGGGTTCTTCGGGCACTCCGGCTTCTCGGTGCCGTCCATTCGACTTGCGTTGATCCGGAACCTGCGCGAGGGCCGCTACGTCTACGGCGCGTCCACCATCACCATGCAGCTCGTGAAGAACGTCTTCCTCCACCGGGAGAAGACCCTCGCGCGCAAGGTGCAAGAAGTCTTGCTGACGTGGTGGCTCGAGTCGGTGATGGAGAAGCGCGACATCCTCGAGCTGTATCTCAACGTGATCGAGTACGGGCCGGGGATTTACGGGATCCGCGCGGCGGCGATGCACTACTTCGGGCGCTCGCCGTCGATGCTCGGGCCGGCCGAGTCGGCGTACCTCGCGACGATCCTCCCCAACCCGAAGGGCTTCCACACGCACTGGGACGAGGGCGCGATCCCAGCCGCGCACCAGCGTCGCGTCGCGCGGTTCCTGCGGACCCTGGGGAGCCGCGGCCGCTACGACGCGGAGGCGGTCGCGTACGGGCTCACCGAGCTGGAGACCCTGCGCTTCCATCGGCCGGGGGATCCCGTGGGCCTCCCGCCCGAGCATCGCGGGAGCACGGGGCCCCTCCCGATCGAGACGGCGATCGGCACCGAGGGGTGGGAGGACGAGGCGGCGCCCGACGAAGAGCAGGAGGAGGGCTTCGAGGGGGAGCCCTTCGAGGACGTGGAGGAGAGCTGGTGAGCGAGGACCCGTTCGCGGCGCTCCTCGCGAAGTACGAAGCGATGCGCGCGATGCGGTGCGCGCACGCGGAGGGGCTCGAGGACGAGGAAGCGCCCGCGCGGATGCGCGCGCTCGCCGAGCGGTTCCCCGGCGCGCTGCGCGAGATCGATCGGCTGCGCCTGCCGTTGATCGAGCTCCGGATCGCGCAGCTGCGGGCCGGCGAGCGGCCGGGGTGGGCGCGCACGCTCGTCGCCTACCACGGCTGGATGCGCGTGGCCCTCCGCATCAAGAGGGCTCGGCCGCGCGATGCGGACGCGCGGATCGTGCGCCAATGGCTCGCGATCGCGCACCGTCCGGCCGCGGACGAGCCGTCGCTCGAGGACCTCGACGAGGCCGCGGTGATCGCGATCCTGCGCCCGCCCGAGGGTCGGCTGAGCCGCTGGGTCCTCGCTCGGATCGCACGCGATCGCGGGGTCGCGCTCGACGCGCTGATCGCCGAAGCGTTCGACACTGGAAATCCCTGAGCAGACGCGGTAGCCCTTTCCCCGTCCTTGGAGGTCACCTGATGGCTCGACGGATCACCCTCTCGCTGGCCCTCGTGCTCGCCGTCGCGGCGCCGGCGGCCGACGCGTTCGCCTACGCGATCCCGATCAACATCGAGTCCGTGCCCCCGGGGGCCACGGTCTACCTCGACTCGACGGCGAGCCCCCTCGGGCAGACGCCGCTCTCGAACGTCCGCGTGGAGCGCGGGACGCACACGCTGATCTTCCAGCTCGCGAGCCACGAGGAGGCGCGGCTGACCGTGAACGTCGCGCGCCGGCGCGAGACGTTCCGGGCCGTGCTGCGTGCGCTCGGGACGATCGAGGTGTCGGCCGGGAACGCGGGCGCGCAGGGCGCGAGCGTGTCGGTGGACGGCCGCGCGATCGGCGGCGTCCTGGGCGGGACTCCCGTGCGGATCACCGATCTGCAGCCGGGGCGCCATCAGGTGCGCGTCTCGCGCGAGGGCTACAACGACTTCGAGCAGTGGGTCGAGGTCGGAGGCGGGCAGCTCGTGCGGATCGCCGCGGTGCTCGAGCGCGCGGCGCCGGACACCGGATCGATCCTCGTCTCGGGCCCGCCGGGCGCGCCGGTGCTGATGGACGGCACCCCGCGCGGCGCGACGCCTACGGTGATCGAGGGCGTGCCGCCGGGCCCGCACTCGGTGGAGATCCAGGCGCCGGGCCAGGCGCCGTACTCGACGACCGTCACCGTGATCGCGGGGCAGCGGGCGACGGTGGCGATGCCCTCGACGCAGGGCGGCTCGCTCCGCGTGATCGCGGACGCGCCCAACGCGGTCATCAGCGTGGACGGCGAGGTCCTCGGCAACTCGCCGGCGACGGCGAACAACGTGGCGCCCGGCGAGCACATCGTGGAGGCGACCGCGCAGGGCTACCAGCGCGCGCGGCAGACGGTCACGGTGGTCGCCGGCCAGCAGCGCGTGGTGTCGCTCGACATGCAGCCCGAGCAGGGCTCGGCCGGGCGGATCATCGTGCGCGCGGACGTGCCGGGCGCGACCGTGATCATCGACAACGAGCCGCGCGGGAACGCGCCGGTGGTGTTCACGCCGGAGCCGGGGCCGCACGCGATCGTGGTGCGCGCCGACGGGCGGCAGGAGTACTCGACGACCTGCGACACCGGGCCGGGGCAGAACTGCGAGATCAACGCGACGCTCACCGCGGAGCAGGTCCGGGTGCGGGTCGCGGTGCAGCCGGGGCTCAGCGGGGCGCAGCTCCTGATCGACGAGCGACCGGTGGGGCCGGTGCCCTTCGATGGCACCTTGCCGGCGGGCTCGCACGTGATGGTGGTGAGCGCGCCCGGCTACGAGGAGTACCGGCAGCAAGTCCTCTTGCAGCCCTCGAGCGAGGTGCGGCCCTTCGACGTCACGCTCCTCGAGATGACGGATGGGCTGACGGAGTCGCAGCGGCAGGAGCGCGCGGAGCTCATGGAGCGCCGGATGGGCGCCGCGATGACGCACTCCGGCGCCCCGCTCCCCGAGGGGCAGGCGTCGATCGACATCTCGATCGGCTGGCCGTACCTCGGCGAGCTGCGCCTCAACGTGGGCCTCCACGAGTTCGTGGACGCGGGCTTCTCGATCCGCACGTTCGGTCGGCTCACGGACTTCGAGGGCCGGGTGCGGGTCGGCTTCCGGCCGCTCGAGCAGCTCGGGATCGCCGGTCAGGTGCGCTTCGGCGGCGGGCTCGGGCCGACGCTCGACTACGGGCAGGCGTCGGGGTATGCGGCGAACATCGACGACGGCATGGGCGGCATGCGGATGCCGACGAACGGCGCGGAGGAGTACGACACGCGGCCCAACGACCCGATCTCCCAGCCCTACGCCTACCCGATCAACAGCGCGTTCTTCAGCATCGAGGCGATCGGCAGTCTGCACTTCGGGGATGAGGGCGCGTTCTCGCTGTGGCTCGGCCTCGACGTGACGAGCGACGAGTACGCGGGGCATCCGCTCAACTCGTCGGTGTATCTGTCGCACCGCAACGACGATCGCGTGCTCCGGACCGACCCCGAGAACTATTGCGTCCCGGACGCGATGATGCGCACGAGCGTCATCCACTGCGGCCGCGAGGACTGGGCGCGGGCGCGCCTCGGCGGCTCGCTCGAGCTCCGGCTCGATCGGAACTGGAACCTCTGGTTCCTCCTCGAGGGCATCCTCAACAGCTCGCCGCGCCGGATCATGGGGAACCTCCTCGGCATCGAGGCGAACGACACGCAGTTCTATTTCCGCATCGGGACCACCTACAAGTTCTGAGAACGACCGCGTCGGGAGATCGGGCCCAAGGGTCGACTCCCGCGCGCCGTCCGCGGTCCTGTGGGATCCTCCTCTCGCGTGACGAGTCCGCGGAGCGCGAAAGCTGACCTCTCGCCGATCCCGGCGCGCGGATGTCAACTGTCAACATCGCGTCCCCCATGGATCGCCCGGGATTCCCCGGGGACGCGATGTTGACAGTTGACAAAGTCGGACGTGGGTCGTCGAGGCGGGCGCTGTTCGCTGCGGCGGCGCTGATCGCCAGCACGGCCGGCGCCGCCCACGCCCAGGAGGAGGACGCGCCGATCCCCACGCTGGCCGCCGACGCGGCCATCACGGTGCGACCCACGCGCCACTCGCGGCGCCTCGCCGAGCAGGTGGTGCGCACGCTCGCGGTGCGGTTCGAGGTCCCGATCGCGCTCGGCGAGGACGCGCCGCCGGAGATCCTCGAGGCGGTGCCGTCGGGGCACGTCGCCCTCGACCAGGACGGCGCGGAGGTGCGGCTCGTCCTCGCGGGGCCCGAGGGGCAGGTCTTCGAGACGACGGTGATCCTCGAGGACCTGCCGGGCGCCGCGATCTCACGCGCGGTCGCGCTCGCGCTCGAGGCGCTGCGCGACAGCGCGCTCGACGGGCCGCCGCCGGGTCTCGCGACGCGCCGCACGTTCTTCCACGACGGGCGCGAGGTGACGTGGATCTACTACGAGCGCGAGGGCGGGCTCTTCGGGCCGCGGCCGCGCGTCGAGGCGAACGCGAAGCCGCTCGTGTACCTCGGGTTCCTCGGGGGCGTCTCGACCGAGCGGCTGACCCCGCAGCTGGCGCCGCGGATCGGGTTCGGGCTCTGCCAGAGCGCGTGGTGCCTGCTCCTCGAGGGCGATCTGCCCCTCGTGCCCGAAGAGACCGAGGCCTGCGACGGAAGGCAGATCCAGTACCGGCCGATCACGCTGGCGCTGCGCCTGTTAATCCGGCCGTTCGTCGTCGACGAGGCGGTGAGCTTCGCGTTCGGCCTCGGGATCCTCACCCGGTTCGGGATCGCGAGCCTCGTCGGGGTCGACGCGAGCCGCTTGACCACGAATTTCGGGCTCCGCGGGAGCGTCGAGGTGGCCTGGCGGATCGGGGGCCCGTTCGAGGCGGTGTTCGACCTCGGGCTCGACGCGCACACCTCGCCGGCGATCCTCACGCGCTTGCCACGGCCCGCGCCCGGGACGTCGCTCGCGGACTGCCCGCCCGGGCTCCCGGAGCGGCTCCTCGTCGAGGACATCCTCACGGTCTTCGGGGTCCTCGCCATCCGGGTCAGGCCGTGATGGAATTCTGCGGGCGACGGAGCGACCAAGGACCGTGGGAGCAGCGATGAGCAGCGGACGACTGCGCGCCCTCGAGGGGGGGCTCGACCCCGACGTGGCGCTCCTCCGGGACGCCGCGGCGGGCGACGAGCGGTCGGTGCGCGACCTCTACCGGGCGCACGTCGATCGCGTGCACCGGTGCGTGGCCCGGATCCTCGGGCCGCTCGACGCCGACGTGGAGGACGTGACCCAGCAGGTGTTCCTCGCGGTGCTCGACTCGGCGGCGAGCTTCGATGGGCGCTCGAGGGTCTCGACGTGGATCGTCGGCATCGCGACCCGCAAGGCGCTGGATGCGGCGCGGGCGAGGACGCGGCGCGGGCGCTGGGCGCGGATCACCGAGCTCGTCGGGATCGGCCGGCCCGCGGCGCGCCCGGACGCGCGGCACGACTCGCTCAGCGAGGCCGAGGCCGCGCTCGCGGCGCTCGACCCGGATCAACGCACGGTCTTCGTCCTCAAGGAGGTCGAGGGCTACACGCTCAAGGAGATTTCGGAGATGACCGACACGGGGATCTCCACGCTGCACGCCCGCTTGCAGGCGGCGCGCAAGAAGATCGACGCTTCGCTCGTCGTGGGAGGTTCGGCATGAGCGCGCTCAGAGACAGCGACGCGGTCGCCGAGGCGCTGCGGGAGCACCCGTCGCAGCTCGACGATCTCGCGAAGGCGCGGATCGAGAAGCGGCTGCTCGAGGCGGCGCGCGCGCCGCGCACGGCGGCGCCCGAGGCGACGCCCCGGCGCGCGACGGGCTGGCTCGTCGCGGGGGGGGGGCTCGCGGTCGCGGCGGCCGTCGGGCTCGGGCTGTTCGCGTGGCGCGGCGACGCGCCGGCGGCGCGGGTCGCGCGGATGGAGCTGCGCAGCGTCGGCGCGACGCAGCAGCGCGGGACGATCGAGGAGGGCAGCTCGCTCCGGACCGGGCCCGGCGAGGTGGCGGAGATCCGGGTCGAGGACAGCGTGATCCACCTCGAGCCGTCGACCGAGCTGCGGCTCGACGCGGTGCGCGGCGAGCGGCTCGAGCTGGCCCTCTCGCGCGGCGAGGTCCGGGTGGAGTTCCACCCGCGCGCGCCGGGCCGCGAGGGGATGAGCGTGCGTACGGAGCGCGCGACCGTCGAGGTCGTCGGCACGGTGTTCACGGTGCGCGAGACCCCGAGCGCGACCGAGGTCGTGGTGACCGAGGGCCGCGTGCGGGTGGTGCCGCGCGAGGGCGAGCCACGCGTCGTGGCGGCCGGCGAGGGGACGCGGGTCGAGGCGGAGCCGCGCGCCGAGGCCGTCGCGCCCGCGCTCGACGTCGCCGCGGTCGACGTCCCCGCCGCCGAGCCGGCGTCGCCGCCGCAGACGGAGCGCGAGCGACGCGCGCTCTCCCCGGCGCAGCGTCTCTCTCGCGCGCGCGCGCTGATCGCGCAGGGCGACAACGACGGCGCGGTGGAGCTG
>JAYRVK010001223.1:0-4370 GCA_041918555.1 Sandaracinaceae bacterium | reverse complement strand
CTCCTTCATGGCGCCGAACACGAGGACGAACGGGCCGAGCCCGCGATCGGCCTCGAGGTGCCGCGCGAGCGCCGCGGCGCCGTTCGGGTTGTGCGCCACGTCGAAGAGCACGTCGGGCCGCCCGTGCCGACGCTCGAGCCGGCCGGGCCACGCCGGCCGGACCGCGCGCGACAGATCGACGGAGATCCCGCGATCCTCGAGCATCCAGAGCGCGCCGATCGCGACCGCGGCGTTGTCCTTCTGGTGCTCGCCGTCGAGCCCGAGCGACAACGACGGCGAGACGTAGGGCGCGTCGCGCACGTGCAGGGCATCGCTCGGCCCGTCGTGGCGCGGCCGCAGCAGCGGCGCGCCGAGCGACGCGGCGACGCGATCGATCACCGCGTCGACGACGGGCTCCTGCGCCGCGACCACGCAGGGCACGGCGGGCTTGAGGATCCCCGCCTTCTCGCCGGCGATGGACGCGAGGTCGTCTCCGAGCCATGCCTCGTGGTCGACCGCGACGCGGGTGATCGCCGTGACGAGGGGGCGCTCGATCACGTTCGTCGCGTCGAGCCGACCCCCGAGCCCCGTCTCGAGCACCGCGAGCTCCACGCCCTCGCGCCGGAAGAGCTCGAGCGCGAGCACGGTGACCGCTTCGAAGAACGTGAGGGGGACCTCCGCGAGCGGCGCGCGGATCGCGTCCCACGCCTCGATCACGGCCTCGCGGGGCAGGGCGGCGCCGTCGACGCGGAAGCGCTCGGTGAGCGTGTGGAGGTGCGGTGAGGTGTAGAGCCCGACGCGGCGCCCGGTCACCCCGTGCGCGATCATCGCGGACACGCTGCCCTTGCCGTTGGTCCCTGCGACGTGGGCCACCTCGAGCGCACGGTGCGGGTCGCCGATCCGTCGCAGCGCCTCGCGCACGCGCTCGAGCCCGGGCTGGATGCCGCGCGGGGCGAGGGCGTAGAGCTCCTCGAGGAGGAGGCGCCAGGGGTCGGTCGCGCGGGTCAATCGAGGAGGTGCGAGAGGAACTGCGCGATGGTCGCGCGCATCTGGTTCCGCTCCGCGATGACGTCGACCATCCCGTGCTCGAGGAGGAACTCCGAGCGCTGGAAGCCCTCCGGGAGCTTCTGGCGGATGGTGTTCTCGATCACGCGCGGGCCCGCGAACCCGATGAGCGCGCGCGGCTCCGCGATGTTGATGTCGCCCAGGAGCGCGAAGCTCGCGGCCACCCCGCCGGTCGTGGGGTTCACGAGCACGCTCACGAAGGGCATGTTGGCCTCCTCGCGCAGGCGCCGAAGCGCGGCCACCGTCTTGGCCATCTGCATGAGCGAGAGGGCGCCCTCCTGCATCCGCGCGCCGCCCGATGCGCTCAGCAGGATCACCGGCTGCTCCTTCGCGTGGCCGCGCTCGAACATGCGCGTGATCTTCTCGCCGACCACCGAGCCCATCGAGCCGCCCATGAAGCGGAAGAGGAACGTCCCGATCTGCAGGGGCCGCCCGAGGAGCGTGCCCTCGCCGACGAGCATCGCGTCGTCGAGCCCGGTCTTCTTGCGGGTCGCGAGGAGGCGGTCGGGGTACCGCTTGCTGTCGGTGAACTTGAGCGGGTCCTTCGACACGATGCCCGTGTCGAGCTCGACGAAGGAGCCGGGGTCGACGAGGAGCTCGATCCACGCCTCGCCGCTCAGCCGGTCGTGATGGCCGCACTCGGGGCAGACCTCGTGGTTCGAGGTGAAGTCCTCGGCGCGCAGGGTGACGTTGCACTCCTCGCACTTGCGGAAGACCCCGCGGCCCAGGGTCTTCTTCTCGGAGGCGTCGACGTCCGCCTTGGTCTTGCCGAACAGAGCCACCGCGGCGAGTTAGCACGGGCGAGCTACCCTCCGCACCCGAGATGACGGTTTCCTCCCCTTTCCGCACGACCCAGCGGGTCTACTTCGACGACCTCGACGCGCTGAACATCCTCCACAACGTCCGCTTCCTCTTGTTCATGGAGCGGGCGCGCGGCGAGCTCTTCAACGCGCTCGGCTTCCGGTGGGAGGACTCGATCGAGCTCAACCCGGACAAGTACCACGTCGTCGCGGCGCACCAGATCCGCTACCTCGTGCCGGTCCGCGGCGAGGGCGAGGTCCTCGTCGAGCTGACCCCGACCCACCTCGGCACCTCGAGCCTCCTCCTCGACGCGTCGGTGCGGAGCCGGCACGGCGACACCGTGTTCGCGGTCGGCGAGACGCGGCTCGTGCGGCTCGACCCCGCGACGGATCGCCCGTGCACGTGGAGCGAGCGATTCCGCGCGGCGATGGGCCCGCTCGTGGCTCAGCGGCCGACGATCGCGGAGAGGTGACGGCCGGTGCGGCCCGCGTCGCGCCGGTGGCTGAAGAAGCGCGCGGGCTCGGCGTGGGTGCAGCCCCCGACGTCGTCGACGCGCTCGACGCCGGCGTGCCGGAGCTGCGCGCGGATCACGGCGGCGAGGTCCACGTGCGGCCGCGGCGCCCGCGCCGACACGACCTCGGCGCCGTGCGCGACGGCGGCGATTCGCTCCGCGACCTCGTCGCTGACCTCGAACGCGTCGAGCCGGATGTGCGGGCCGATCGCCGCGACGATCGAGCCCGGATCCCCGAGCCGCTCGACCGCGACCTCGACGGCGCGGAGCTCGACCCCCCGCCAGCCCGCGTGGACCGCGGCGACCGCGCCGCTCGCGACCTGCGCGAGGAGGATCGGGACGCAGTCCGCGGTGCGCACCCCGACCGCGTCGCCCGCGCGGCGTGCGATGAGCACGTCCGCCTCGACGCGGCGCACGGCGTCGAGCGGCGCGGCGCCGACCTCGACCACGGCGTGGCCGTGGACCTGCGAGGCCTCGAAGAGGCGCGGGTCCCCGAGCGCGGCGAGGAAACGCCGCCCGTTCTCGGCGACCGCGGCCGGATCGTCGCCGACGGTGCGCCCGAGGTTCAGCGACGCGAACGCGCCGACCGACACGCCGCCCTCGCGCGTCGAGAACGCGTGGACGAAGCCGTGCTCCTCGAGCAGCCGAGAGCGGAGCGTCACGACGCGAGCGCGAAGAGCTCGGGGTAGCGCTCGGTCATCGAGGCGAGGCTCATCCGATCGCGCGGGTCGGCCGGCGACCAGATCACCTCGAGCGCGACGAAGTCCGCAGGCGCGAGCGCCGCGAGATCGTCCATGACGGCGAGGACCGCGCCGCGCGTGCGCTCGCGCGCGTCGAGGAGCTCGCGCCGCGCCGCGACGACGATCGTCACGACGACCCGGCCCGGCGCGTCCGTCGCGGGGAGCGCCGGCGGCTCGTGGCGCGTGGTCGTCCCGTCGAAGGCGCGGATCACCTCGACCTCGAAGCGCGAGCGCGCGCGGTGCGCCGCCTCGCGGAACCGCGGCTCGGCCTGCGCCGGCGGCATCGGCGAGGCGTTCTCCGCCGCGCCGTGGGTCCACGCATCCGCCTGCGCGCGCAGCGCGGCGAGGGCCTCGCGCAACATCGCGAGGAGGCCGGCGGGAGAGCTCGTGTCGCCGCTCCGCGCGATCTCGTCCATCCGCGCCTGGAGCGCGGGCCGCGCGGCCTCGTCGAAGGCGAGCATCAGCACGGCGACGTCGATGGAGGCGTCCGACAATGTATAATCCTCAGTACGGATCGAACCGCTGCTGGCTGTCGCGGACCGAGTTGAGCTGCGTGAGCTCCGCCGCGCTGTAGGCGTCCTCGCTCCCCGCGGGGATCGTGTCGCGGACGAACTCGTAGACGATGTCGCGACCGCGCCGGCCGGTGTCGTCCTCGGCCATCTCGTCCCAGATCTGGAAGATGCGCCGCCGTCGCGCCGCGGTGCTCCGCGAGGTGGTCGCCCAGACGGTCTGGAGCCGGCCGCGCAGGCGGGCGAGCCCGGCGGTGCTCTCCTGTGCGCGGTGCTGCGCCTCGAGCCGCTCGCGGACCTCGCGCGTGCGGCGCATGAACCACTCGCGCTCGGCGGCGTGCGGATCCTGGCCCGCGGAGCCCATGATCGCGTCGGTCAGGTCGAAGCTCCCGCTCGCGCTGAACCCGTCGGTCTGCGCGTTGCCGTGGTCCTCGAACTGGACGCTCCCGTCGGGGCGGATGCGCGCGCGGAAGCGATGACCGTCGTAGAGGAGCGAGCCGTCGGGCTGGCGGCGGAGCTCGGGCTCGGTGCGCGCGAGCCACGGCCGCGCCATCGCCTGCCCGCGCAGGTGCTCGCGGTGCTGGCGCTCGATGTCCGCCTCGCTCGGCCGCTCGCCGCTCGTGCTCGCGAGGCCCGCGGGGCCGCCGCGCTGCGAGGGGCCCGGCCCGGTCGGGACGTAGCCGCCGCGCGCCACGTTGGCGGGGTTGAGCAGCACCTGCATCGCGCGCGCGTCCCGCGGATCGACGCGCGGCGGCTGATCGGGCG